>JBEDNI010000107.1:0-6504 GCA_041170685.1 Bacteroidota bacterium
CTTGTGACCTTTGCTTTCAAGAAAACCTGCAGACACCAGGGCATATAAATGTTGAGATACAGTGCTTTGGCTAAACGGCAACTGATCAACTAGTTCTTTGCAGGACTGATGATTGGCTTTTTGAAGGGAAAGCAAAATCAGAATTCTGGCAGGATGGGAAAGGGCTTTTGCCTTGTTGCTGATGATTTCCGCTTTCTCATCAAATTCAGGTTTCTTTTTCTTGTTCATCGTATTCAACGCAAAAATACAATGAAGTGAAGTAACTTAGTCAATAAAGTACTTTCTGTAGGTAAAATTGCTATCCCCTTGTTGCATGATTCCCAATATATAAAATCCTGCTGAAGGTGCGGTAAACTTGACTGTTTCGCCGGGTTTTAACAGCTGTCTGTTCAGCATTTTTCCTTCAACACTGATAAGTGCCAGGTTGTAAAAAATGTGGCTGACGTTTTCTAATCGTAACCCCATCTCAATCCTTCTGCATTTGATAGATTCCTGTAAAACAGACTCAATACTGTTCTGGCAGATTATTTCGCTAATCTTTATTCCTGCTTTGGAAGTGCAGTATTTTTCCTTGTATGCGGTAATTATATAAAATCCGGGTTGTTTGATGGGTTTATAAGAGCTGATTAATTCATTATTAACCATCATGAAGGGTGCGTTTGTAATGGAAGGACTCAATATAATGGAATCACCCCGGCAAAATGCGGTATCAATTGGAAAGTTTATATTCGGTTTTGTTTCTGTTTTGACTAGGTATGAGCTCCTGCCATGGCATCCATAAGTATCAGTCCATTGAAATTCATAATTACCCTGCGTCCTGTGCGTACAGGAATTATTCTGAGAGCCATCAAACCAATGCCAGGTTTTGAAAGGCCCGGATGATACGGTATACAAAACACTGTCACCCGCGCAAAAAGCCGTATCTGGCAGTGAAAATTGTACAGCGGGGTAGTGGCTTAGCGTGATTTCATGTTTCGTTTCGCAGTTTTGGTTATCCAAGCCGTTTAATAGATACCTTTTGGGCAATGTAATAAAAATAGAATCCCTAGTGGGCAGCCCATCAACTGTCCATTTTTGGAATACAGATGGCCTTGTCAGAAGTAAACTATCTTTTTCGCAAACCCAATAACTGGCATTAAATCCGGTAGATGCAGGAATCAATTCTATAATTGTAGTGCTATCATGTTGCAAGCAGCCATGGCTATCGCGGTAGATTAAAGCCAGTTTTCTAAGATTGGAAGACAATAAAAATGTATCGGCGCCGGCATGATTATTCCATTGCCAATGGCTTGACTTGACCGGAGCATGAATGAGTACAGTTTTCTTTGAACATAGTGCAATACTGTCGGGTAAGCCGGAAACGGGTTTTTGATATAAACGGATACTGACTGAATCTCTCGCCTCGCATCCTGCTCTGTTTCTTGCGATGAAGTGGTAAAATCCGGTGTCGCGCGTCTTTAAATAAAACCCGGGGATCGGAATGCTGTTTTGGTACCAGGTGCCGGTCACCCAGTCATCTTTTTTGTTGCCAAGCGTTACTGAATCTCCCAAACAGATAAATTCCTGCTTACGTAGGTTTGGAGAGGATGTTGAGTCTACAATCACATTTTGAGAGGCGGTGTCATACAAACACTGAGAATTAGCGGTTTTAATGATGAGTATGAATTTTTCCGAATAGTCTGGTTTAAATTGAAAAACAGCAGTTTTGAAGGTTTTGCCGCTCAATGCACCTTTCCATTGATATGTGCAGCCGGGAATACTGTCAATACCCATGATGGCAACCTGACCTTTGCAAATGCTCACATTGGGATAGGGCCTTGTTTTCTGCACAGGAAATTTCCAGAATGTCATCAAGCTGGCATCTGCAGTAGTTGTCACCCATGGCTGCACCCTTATGAGTCCTTCGTAGTTGATACTTGGAACACTGCAATCCCCGGAGGACAGGGTGAGATAAACTTTATTGTTTTTCAGGTAGCCTGAAGTAATTGAACTCGTTGAACCATTCAAAGAAAACAGCCGATGAAAATTAGGGTCAACTTTTAGGGTCGCATTTAGGGGTGAAAATTCTATGCAAATCTCTGATTTACTGCTATTACTGAAATAGGCAAGATAAGGATGTAAGGGTTGGTTTTCGGGTGTGGAAGGCAGCTTATATAGGGTGGTTTTTAACTGGTTGAACATTAAAATTCCCAGTTTTTCGTATCCGTTTACAAAACCATAATGGCAACCATCGTGGCTATTGAGGCCATTCGCGCTGATGACAGTGGTTTTTTTAAGGTCTTTATACAAACGCTGTTTTTCGCGTATTTCCAGCCCAACATTGGCACAACCCGACCTGATTTGAACTACCACAAACCGCTCCACTGAAGGAAAATCACTGTACCAATTGTACCACATTTTACGGAATAAGGTATCGTGTAGGGTGGCATTGCTACCATCGCTTTCGCCCTGAAACCATAAGATCCCCCTCACTTTATCCAGGATGCCTGCTTTTTTTGCCCGGTAATACATACGTCCATAGTTGGTGTATACGTCTTCTGCATTGCTGGGATTGCGCTGATGAAAGGTGATAGGGGTGCCACCAACACCGGCATTGATAATACAAACCGGAATACCCGCGGAATCAAGGATTTTTCGGGCTAAAACCAGTCCCCATTGTCCAATACAACCCTTGTTGTAGAGTCCATCACCATCTGCTAGGTACCATCCTGTATCAGACTGAGCGGATACAGCACTATAATTCGAACTACCAAAACTTCGAATAAAGCTGTCTTTATAGCGGGTATTGGCCAAGCCAACATAGGCATTAGCCACGCTATTGCTTTGTCCGTTTATCAGATACGCATCACCGCAAATGATGTTGTCTGCTTTTTTAACGTTCACAACATTACCCCCACTAACCAGATCCACTGACACCGAATACTTTATTTTTCCGGTGTTGATATATATCTTACGGTTAAAATACGCTTGACCCGGTCCGGTGTAAAACAGGGGGATTGAATAGACTGTGCTGGTCCCGGGACTGGCAGTGATGGTTATTTCCAAGGAATTAAAACCGGTTTGGTTAACCCATCCTTCAAAGTATAATGTTCCTTTTTGGGTTTGTAGATTTCGGCATACAAACTGCATATCCGCCGGTGTTTTAATCCAGGATATCTGAGCCACTGATTTAGTGTTGCAAAACCATACCCCGATTAACAGTAGCAGATATTTTCCCATAGGATTTTATTCTTTTTTATGCTTCCATCTTCGATGGCTCCAAAGCCACATGGCCGGCTGACTTAAAATATCTTCCTCAGTAGCCCTGGCAAGCATTTCTGTTATTTCACCCTCTTGTGTTGCTGCAGGATTGGCGCATAAAAGACGGGTATGGGCCACATAATATCCTCTTCTGATTTTCTTTATCTGCATGTACCATACTTCATGGTTGAATTTTCGGGCAATTTTCTCAGTTCCCCACATAAATGCGGTATCCTGATGGAGGAAGTTGGTCCAATACACATTTTTACCGCTGCTCGGGTTCTGGTCTCCCATAAATGCTGTAGCCGTGGTAATATCTTTTTGGGTCGCCATTACCCTTAGGGTTTGTTCCATAGGAATGGGCATGGTTCCGAATTTACTTCGTATCCCTAGCATCAATTTCTCGAAAAAAGGATTCTTTAATTGTTTGTATATGCACTGAGCCTTCTGTTTTGCATGCAGCTGCGCCGACATACATACCCATTCCCAGTTGCCGGCGTGGCTCATAATGATGATACTGCTTCTATTTTGAATATTTGCTTCATCGTATAATTCCTTTGAAGCATTAATCAATCTTTTCTTCAATTCAGATTCGCTGAGACTCATACCTTTGAAAGTCTCAAGAATAAGGTCAGTGAGGTGTCTGTAGAAATCTTTTTCTACGGTCATCAACCATGCACTGTCTCTATCCGGAAAGGCATTTTTAAGATTTTGCCTCACTACGGCCTTCCGATATCCGAATACCCGGTAGAGGAAGAAATACAAAAGGTTTGACAATCCATACAGCAAAGGAAAGGGCAACAGGGAAATGCCTTTCAGTAATGGATATACAAATACCTTGAGCCACATAATTCAATTAGCTGAAATACCTGAAATCCTGCCCGGATTTAATATTTAACAGGGTTTCATACATCAAATCTATACAGCTTTGAATATCGTCTTCGTGAACCATCTCTACTGTTGTGTGCATGTATTTTAAGGGAAGCGATATCAAGGCAGATGCCACGCCATGTGAACTATATGCGAAGCTATCAGTATCGGTACCTGTGCTGCGGCTTACTGCGTTTCGCTGAATATCAATTTTTTTCTTTTTGGCCGTCTGTATCATCAGTTGTAGCAGGTTGTTCTGTACAGCAGGCCCATACGTTACCACAGCTCCTTTTCCACATTTGCACTCACCCTGTTTTTTCTTGTTATAAAGGGGCGACGCGGTATCATGTGTTACATCGGTACAAATGGCTACATCCGGTTGCAATCTGCGGCTGATCATTTCAGCTCCTCGAAGCCCTATCTCTTCCTGCACGCTGTTGACCACACAAAGTGTGTAGGGCAATTTCTTTTTGTTGGCTCTCAGTTTTTTAATAACTTCAGCAATAATAAATCCGCCCATTCGGTTATCCAGAGCTCTGCCTACAATGTATTTTTCGTTCAACCACATACAATCGGCTTCAAAAACAGCCACAGCACCCACATGAATTCCCATGGCTTCGACTTCCTTTTTACTGCTGCATCCTACGTCAATAAAAACACTATCCTGTTTGGCTTCCGGGTCTTTGCCTTCGCGCACATGGATGGCGGGCCACCCGAAAATACCTTTCACAATATTCCCGTTTTCACAGTATATGTTGCAGCGCATGCTGGGCGCAATCTGAAAATCACTGCCCCCGTTTCGGATAACATATATGTACCCATCATCCGTTATGTAATTAACAAACCAACTAATTTCATCGGCATGAGCTTCTATCACCACTTTGTAAGGTTGTCCGGGGTTAATAATGCCTACAGCGGTTCCGTAGGTATCCACCAATTGTTCGTCAATATCAGGCTTTATATAATCCAACCATAGCTTTTGTCCTGAACTTTCAAACCCTGTGGGGGAGACGTTGTTAAGGTATTTTTCAATGAATTTTTTGGCTTCTTTTCTCATGTTTCGAAACTACAAAAAAAATATGAGTATTTTTGTACATATGTGTATTGGTAACAGTGGGAGCCTTTTTCTAATTAAGCTCATAGTTATTCAAGGGTTTTTATTTTCCTCAACGGTTTTTTCACAGGCTTTGACCATTCAATCTGTGAATTACAGTGATTCAACGGTTTGGTATATTCAAAACAATACTGCCGATACGCTGTATCCCACTTCGGCTACCTGTAAGATTCATCACATGCTGCCCAATCTGGCTGTAACACCCATTAATACAGGTCCCGGTTTTTTTAGCAATTCCGAAAAAATTACCATTAAAGGAACTAAATATACCTGGAAATACGCCACCTCTTTTGGTTGTTCCGTATCGGATACCCTCTTTCCGGGTAACGCTATACCAATTGCCATATCAGTTAATTATAATAATGCTGTCAGAGATACCATCATGCCGGCCGGTATAACGCTCTTTACCAACAAACCTGAAATAAAGGAATGGCCTGTAGTTCCCGATGGTGCCTCCTGTGATTACAAACGGATTTTTATTACATCACGTTGGAAGGAACAGGGTATTCATTTTTATTCTTCTGTTTATCCTTCGCTAAATCCCAATGTTTGTCAATCCATAAGTTCAGGGAGCGCGGTGGCCAATGCATTCAACCCTTATTCACTAAGACAAACCACTTCGCGCGTGGTTCCCAAGTGCCCGGGTGGACGGCAATGGACGTCATTTGGTTTTCCAAAAGACAGTGTTTTGTACTACAGTTTTCTAACCTCAGATAGCAAGCATCTGGATTCGATAATTGAAGGGCTGGATTCCGGTGATTATTTCGCCTACGCAACCTGGCCCAGCATCACAGCCGCCGATTTATATGCACAGTCTGCAATTTGGGCCAAAGTAGGCCTTGATGTAGCAGAAATTCCCTCCGGAACAGGCGGACAATTTTGTTTTCTGGGTAGGAAAGGGCTACCCAAAGGAAAGGCATTGTTTAAATATAAACAAATTTTAGGCAGCACAGTCTCAGTAACGGCAGATTATATGATGATAAGAGATCAGGGGCTCAATGAGCTAAGGCCATACCCCGCCTGTTTTGAGGATGTGGCCGTGGTGCACCAGCCCTATGTACCCGAGGTGATTAAAAACAGCGTAAAAAATATCGATAATGATGTTGCATTCTATCCGAATCCTTCCCATGGCCGTGAGTGGTTTGTGAGATGTTCGATTTCTGATGCCCGATATCAATTATTTGACTGTAAAGGAAAACTACTATTAGAAGGGGACCTGAAACAAAATAAGGAAACGTTGATTGACCATGCGCATTTGGCTTCGGGCCATTATGTGTTAG
>JBEDNI010000108.1:0-6466 GCA_041170685.1 Bacteroidota bacterium
GTTACCATATTGACCAACAAATTAGAAGGTGCATATTTGGGATTTTTAAATCCATCATGCAACACGTGCAATATGGCCAGGCAAACATCCAGCCCAATAAAATCGGCCAGTTGCAACGGACCCATAGGGTGCGCCATGCCCAGTTTCATGATGGTATCAATTTCTTCCACACCGGCTACGCCTTCTTCCAGCGAAAGAATGGCTTCATTGATCATGGGAATCAGCACACGATTGGAGATAAAACCGGGATAATCCTGGGTAACGGCAGGCACTTTGCCAATGGCTTTGGTTAACTCCACGATGGTGTCCAGCGTTTGTTTATCGGTTTTGTAACCCCCGATTATTTCCACCAGCTTCATTACCGGTACGGGATTCATAAAATGCATACCGATTACCTTCTCGGGCCTGTTGGTTACCGAACCTATTTTGGTGATACTGATAGAGGATGTGTTGGATGCCAGTATGCACTCCGGTTTCGCAAAACTGTCCAGCTGACGGAAAATATTCAGTTTGATTTCCAGATTTTCGGTGGCAGCTTCTACCACCAGATCTGCCCCTTCAACCCCATCACCAATGTTGGTGAAGGTTTTGATATTGGCAAGCGTAGTTGACTTTTTATCCTCATCAATCACCCCTTTGGCCACTTGCCTGTCGAGGTTTTTTGAAATGGTGGCCAGGGCTTTTTCCAAAATCTCAGGCTTCACATCAATCAATGCCACCTGATATCCGTTCTGGGCGAACACGTGAACGATGCCATTGCCCATGGTACCGCCGCCGATTACTGCAATTTGCTTCATAATTTGCTGCAAAAATAACCCATACGCTGCTAATTTCTACTTTACCCGGTAAGCAATACCTTTGCTGTATGATTCAGTTCCCCATGCTGCTGCTGGCTTCAAAAAGCCCAAGGCGACACCAGATTTTCCGTGAAGCCGGCCTGCACTTTGAAGTGGTGAACATCGATGCGGAAGAAGATTTTCCGGATTATCTGGTGCGGGAACAGGTTTGTGAATTTCTGGCTTCACACAAGGCATCGCATTTCACCGAAACCCTGAACAATCAGATACTGGTGACCGCCGATACCATCGTATGCCTTGGCAACCGCGTTATTAACAAACCCGCCGATAAAGAGGAGGCTGTTGAGATGCTTACCTCACTCAGTGGCAAAACCCATGAGGTGTTTACCGGTGTTTGCATGCGCAATGCCGAGCGGCAACAGGTTTTTCACGAACGCAGCGAAGTAGAATTTTATCCCCTGAGCCGTAAAGAAATTGACTATTACATAGAAGCATACAAACCGTTCGATAAAGCCGGTGCTTACGGGGTGCAGGACTGGATGGGATACATGGGTGTAAAGCGCATCAATGGGTGTTTTTACAATGTGATGGGCTTCCCTATGGCAAAATTCTACAGAGAATTGCAGGGGTTTATGCTTTCATAAAATTATTCGCCTTTTCGAAGTATATGCACAGTGCCTTTGGCGTAGTGATTGCGGCCACTTTGGTCCTTTATCTCCAATAAATATACGTAAATACCCTCCGGTACGGGTTCGCCCATATACATTCCATTCCAGGGTTTGCTTTCGGCAGTTTGATACAACTTTTCACCCCAACGTGAATAAATCTTCATGGAATACCACTTAATACCCATACCCACAGGAGCAAAACCTTCATTGAGGTTATTGCCGTCAGGAGTGAAGGCGTTTGGAATATGCAACGTGTATATGTAATCTATGTTTATCTGTTGGGTAAAGGAGTCTCTGCAGCCGTAACGCGTAGAAACGTACTGCGTGGTGCTGTATACCCCACTATCCGGGAATCTGTAGGTGAAATTGCGGTTTTGGGTTTTATATCCGGTACTGACTATATACCAAAGGGTATCCGCACCCGAGCTATTGTCAGTAAAGGTAATCAATGGGTTTACAATGGTTCCTCTGTCAGGGCTGTGGGTAAACAGCGCCGTGGGCTTGGGATGAACCGTGGTGGTTTTCCCCGCAGCATAATTACAACCGGGCAAGGTGCTGATTTGCAGACGGGTATTGTAGGTGCCGGGCATTTTGTAGGTATACAAAGGACTTGAAATGAATGACTTACCCCCATTGCCAAAATCCCAATTCCATGAATTGATAGTTTGGGCACCTGTGCTGGAATCCCTGAATTGACTGGATTCTTCCAGGCATACGTCTCTTACTGTATATCGTACAATAACTTTTTCACCCACAACGTAAGGCAAGGTGAGTGAATCCATGCAACCCTTATCAGAAGTGTGTTTGAGTTTTGCAAAACCGCTTCCCGGCGTTCCAAAAATAAGTCTTACCGGGCTGCCGGAAGCCGAACGTCCATCGCTGAATGACCACTGCGGTGTACCTGCGCTGCCCAATGCTATACCGGTTTGGGCGGAAAATACCAGACTATCATCTTTACAGGGGTTTACGGCAGTGAACATCACCTGAGGCAACGGATGAATGACAACAACTGCCGTAGAATCGCGCACACAACCCCGGTCGGTAACCATGCGCATACGTATGCTGTATGTGCCATGAGCAGAATACAGGTAATTCAGATTTTTCCCGCTTATGCTGTCTCCATTACCCAAATACCATCGGTAGCTTAGGGGAGTGCCCTGCCCGCGATGCTGTGCCGTACTTACGAGGTTCTGACCCAGACACAGGTTATTGACCGCAAACACAGGCCATGCGGGAGCAAACACAGTTATTGTATTTTGTACGCTATCTGTGCAACCCTTATCTGATGTTGCTTTCAGGCGGGCTGCATACAATCCCTGTTTGGCATATATATGCTTGGGAGCGGTAGCTACTGATCCATTTCCATCTCCAAAGGTCCATTGATATCCCTTTATACTTCCTTCGGAGATTTTGGTACCATTTAAGAAGGTGGTGGTGAGTCCTTCACACACAGAATCGGCGGTAAAGGCGGGCACCGGCAGCGGATAAACCCTGGCAGTATCCCGCACAGTGTGCCTGCAGCCATGTAGCGTTTGAACGGTTAATGAAACCGGGTATTTGCCCCAGGGGGTAATCAATCTTCGGAAACTGCTGTCTGTGGCCGTCCCCATGGCTCCCAGATTCCAGTTAAGTGACTGTAAGGTATCACCATACAAATTGGAGGTATGGGCAAAAGAAAATGAATCTCCTGAGCACACATTGGCAACGGCAAATCGGGCAATCGGTACAGGAAACACCCTGGCAGTTTTGCGCACGGTATCCGCGCATCCGTTATTGCTAAGGGCAGACAGCATGACGGTGCGAATGCCGGTATCAGCATACCGATGTATGGGATTTTTAACGGAAGCAGATGTACCGTCCCCAAAATCCCAGCTCCAGGCAGTGATAACTCCGCTATCCAGGGTGGTTTGGTTAGCAAAGCGGCTGGAGTCTCCATTGCACACATAGGGTATTGTAAAAGCCGCTCTGGGTATGGCTTTCACATCAACAATGCGGGTAAGGGTATCACCACATCCTTTATTGCTAAATACCGCGAGGGTGAGCGGCACCCTTGACCGGCCATTCATGTTGAAATTCAGTACTTTTAAACCAAACGTATCGAAGCCGGTGGCGCTCCAGAGGCGGGTTACAATACTATCCGCCGAAATTCTGCTGCTATCTGAAACCACCACAGGGCGGCCCGCACAGGTCACAGGCCAGGAGAACGCCGCTACAGGATTGGGGTTTACCGATATTCTTAGGGTATCGGATTTAGCACAACCAAACCTATCGGTAATGCGCAGGGTATAACGGGTGCCTGTTTTGGGTGATGCCAAGGGTTCTGAAGCGGTGGCATCTGATAGCCCTGTAGACGGAGACCAGCGCCACTGATAGGGCGACTTACCCCCACTGACGGTATTTAATAGTTTTACGGCCGCCCCCTCGCAGATTTCCCTTCTTTTATTATTGATAACAAGATCCGGCAAAGGCAACACAATCAGCCGAACGGTATCTCTTGAACTGCACACCCCTCTGTTTGTGCTGAGCATGAAAAACTGTGTATCGGGAACGATATCAGAGTTAATGGGCGTGTAAACGGGATTTCCACTATAAAAACTGTCCAGCAAATCGGTTCTGTCCCATCGGTATTGATACCATTTGGACGTGGTGGTACCCAGTTTCCAAGGGGTGCCTGAGCACAGTGAAGTATCCCTTCCCGCGTTGGGGTAATAGGGCGAAGGAAACATAATCTGCCCAAAACGGCAGGCACAGGCTCCGCTGTCAATAACCGCGAGCACGGCACAACTTCTGCCGGCCCTGATTTTGAGGGTTCGGCTCATCAGCACAAAAGAATCTTTTTTCAGGGCTTTTATGATTGTATCTGCTCCCAGTTTCAAATCACCGGCACTCCATTTGCCATTGCCATCGCTGTCATAATGGTATCTCACCACCATAGGCGTTGCACTGCTTGCATATTTACCTATATTCTTGATGCCGTATTTCAGCGTAACCTGTTCGGTATCTGTATTGAGCAGCTTTGATGCACTGATGCTGACATTGACAAACTGCAAATCACCCTTATCCACTACCGGTGAACTTAGTATGGAGCCGGTAACGGCCTTGATGACGCACACTTTATTCTGTGGCACACACTCCGCATTTTGGGCAACTACCGATCTGCTAAGTACATCCAGCGGACCGCAGGTAAGCTTGCTTCCATCGGCGTTCAACCTTATATCAAATTCAGACGAATCACCGGGTTGAATTTTGGGTGGCATTTGCCATGAAAGCAGGGTAGCGCCATTGAAATTGCTAACCTTCAATTTATATCGGTCGGGTGCATTGAGCACGGCTTTGTAGTATGATGTGTCCCTGTTAAGACCGGGGGGCAATATCACCTCTACCCTGTCATTGGTATCTGTTTCTGAGGGACCTAAAATAATAACCCTGATTTTGGAATACGCAGGTTTTTCACAGGGAAGAATGGAATCTGTCCAGTTTTTTACCTGGGTGAGCAACGTGCGCACAATGCCCCTGATTTCAAGTGGATTGGTGTAAGAGGAATTTGAAGGCACCGGGTCACCACAGCGAATATTGGAAACGGCTCTGGCTGTGATAAAGCTGCCTGAAGCATAATCACAGTTTGTTGTAACCCTAAACGTAATAATAATTTTATTTTTATTGGTATCTACGGTGCCGGGAAATCCGGATGCAAGACCGGAAACCAGTTTATTTAAATCCCATTCCCAGGTAGTTCCCGCCATCAATTTTGGGTCAGCTAATTTGGTTGCAGCCGATTTATGAGGATATCGAATGAAATTATTACCCGAGATAATCTCCATGCCAATGGGTAGCGTAATCCTGGCCTTTAACTGTTGGGCTGTTACAGACTGAACATTGTCAATTACCAGGGTCATTCGGTTTGGATAGCACAAATCAAATTTGCTGAGGGAATCGGTTAACGTGACATTCAATCGCGTGTTCAGCGGCTCCAGATAGAGTTTGGTTGATAGCGTAGCGCAGGTATTGGAGGTAAAATCATTGGGGTAACCCTGACAATTCCATCCACCGAACAGGAGCAAACTGTCGGGTGTACAATTATTAAAGACAGCCCTGATTTTAAAACGACGGGTTTGGCCTGCCGGCAGAGACCCGGCCCGATAAATGTCATTCACCGGTTTTATGATGGTATCTTTAACCCAATCACGAATTTGCACCACCCTGATATTGCTGTTCTTAGCCGGTGAAAGCCAAATATTGTTGGCGGTGAACGTGCTTGAAGGATTGCTATATCTAACCTCCCATTCAACGGTATCTTTGGTGCCGTAAAGAATGGGTAATGCGGGCTGCAGGGTGAATTTAGGCGGTACAAACGTAAAATAATCAGGGGTTCGCATTACCTGCGATCTCACCGTATCGTACCCCTTACCCAGTGCACCTCTGCGCTCATAGACATAGTCGTATTGAATCGGATAGGCGATATTGGGCAATAATTCACAGGTTGGATTGACCGTATACCAGAAAGTTCCGTGAAAACCATCATCGCTGTAGTTGACTTTACCTCCTGAATCTTTGTAGTATTTCGTAAAGTCAAACCAGTAGGTACTACCCCTACGGAAAGGGACAGTGTCTTTTTGTTCCGTAACCGTATTATTGGTGCCTGCGGTTCTGTACTGAATGAAGCTGGTTCTGTTCAGCTTCAGCGCGGACGGTAAAGTCAGTTTCATGGCTACCGGCCTACCCCAGTTTCGGTATTCAAACGGGAAAATATTACCTCCCCCATAGGTGCAACAATTTCCTATGCCCAGGTAAAAACTTTGACTGATGGCAACCTCATTGCAACTGGCATAGCCAATATTATCGGAACCCCAGTTGTGAAAAATATAACCGTACAAAATACAATTACCTGAGAAAGTATCACATTGGTATGACTGCGATGTTGTGGGATTTGCCGCTGATGCCAGGTAGAATCGGTTGCTAAAATTCATTGGCTGTGTGGTTTGCCCCCTGTTTTTGTCCACT
>JBEDNI010000109.1:0-9066 GCA_041170685.1 Bacteroidota bacterium
TTTTTTCAAGGCCTCAGCAGTTGCGGTGGTGAAGCTGTTCAATGCAGAAGCAGCTTGAGCTTTGGTGATGCCAGCATCGCTAGCGATTCTTCCAATTAAATCTGATTTGTTCATGATTATAAATTTAGTTTTTGTTAGTGTTCCAAAAGTAAACAAGGGATTTAGTTTGTCAAGTACTGCTATTCCACTAGATAGGTGAACTTTTACACGAGAAATTAACAATTTGAAAAAATACGCCTCTTAAGAAATTGCAACCAATTGATTTACAGCACGATAAAGAAAATCAGTAGGCTCACTTTTATTCCAAATAATTTTTGGAACTACGCCAAACATGGCACCGCCATCTAATTTAAAATTTCCGGTATGAATAACGTGTAGCTTCACGGCCTAAAAATCTCCATATGCATCTGTCAGTGCCTCGTAACCTGATTCGGTAATCAATACCGTATGCTCATACTGCGCGCTGAGTTTTCCATCGATTGTGCGCGCGGTCCAGCCGTCTTTTCTGTCGACCTTGCAGCGGGCCTTTCCTGCGTTGATCATGGGTTCTATGGTAAAAATCATACCCGGTTTCAACAGCGGTCCTGTGTTTTGTTCTGCAATATGCGACACTTCGGGATCTTCATGAAATTTCAAACCTACCCCATGTCCACAAAATTCATACACCACAGAATATCCATTTTTATGGGCATGTTCCGAGATGTGGTATCCTATGTTATTAAGATGATTGCCCGGGAAACACTGTTCAAGTCCCTTCCTGAGACATTCTCTGGTAACATCCATCAGTTTCTGTGCGTATTCACTAACCTCACCTACTGCGTACATTTTACATGTATCTCCATAGTAACCATCCAGAATGGTTGTTACATCCACATTCAGAATATCACCCCATTTTAACTCGTAATCATTAGGAACTCCATGACAAACTACATCGTTGGGCGAAACGCAGGAGGCGTGTTTGTAGCCTTTATAACCTTTGGTTGCCGGGATGGCACCGTTATCCCTCATGAATTTCTCTGCCAAATCATTCAGGGCCAGGGTCGTAATTCCGGGTTTAACATGTGTTTCAAGAAACTTCAGGGTTTCAGCGGCCAGACGACTACTTTTTCTGATACCTTCAATCTGCTCGGGGGTTTTAATAATGATTCCCACAGGGCAAAATTAAGGTGAAAAACAACCATAGCGCTTAATATTCCCTACAATTACATATAATTAAGATAAAAAACGTAAATTTGCACCCCTAATTTTCTAGCAACTCAATATGAATACTTCAATATTGTATCTGATTCCCGCCCTAGGTGTAGTGGGATTGATTGTCATGGCGGTAAAAAGCGCCTGGGTATCCAAGCAGGATGCCGGAGACGAAAAAATGCAAAACCTGTCCGGAAAAATTGCCCGTGGTGCCATGGCTTTTCTGCGCGCTGAATGGAAAGTACTGAGCTATTTTGCCATTATTGCAGCCGCATTGCTGGCCTATAGCGGAACCATTAAAGAAGTAAATGGTATTAAAATTCACTCACACTGGATTATTGCCATTGCTTTTCTTATTGGTGCATTCCTTTCTGCACTGGCCGGATATTTTGGTATGAACATCGCTACCAAAGCCAATGTAAGAACAACACAAGCTGCAAAAACCAGTCTTTCCAAGGCATTGAATGTATCATTTAGCGGTGGTACCGTTATGGGGCTGGGTGTTGCCGGTTTGGCAGTGCTAGGCCTGGGCGGATTGTTTATCGTTCTATACAATATGTTTTATGCCGGCAGCGGCGAAGCTATCACCGGTGATAAAATGAAAACTGTTATTGAGGTTCTGACCGGATTTTCTTTGGGAGCTGAGTCTATCGCTTTGTTTGCCCGTGTAGGCGGGGGTATTTACACCAAAGCTGCCGACGTTGGGGCTGACCTGGTAGGAAAAGTAGAAGCCGGAATCCCTGAGGATGACCCCAGAAACCCTGCAACCATTGCAGATAACGTGGGTGACAACGTAGGCGATGTAGCCGGCATGGGTGCCGACTTATTTGGAAGCTATGTAGCTACCATTTTAGCAACCATGGTGCTTGGACAGGAAATTAGTGTTACCGATAATTATGGTGGCCTTTCCCCTATCCTGCTTCCTATGGTCATTGCCGGTATGGGACTGATTTTCTCTATTATCGGAACCTTTTTTGTACGTATTAAAGATGACAATGGCAATGTTCAGAATGCACTTAACCTGGGTAACTGGTCGTCTATAATACTGACTGCCTTTGCTTCTTATTTTGCCGTAACCATGATTTTGCCAACCAATTTGGAATTAAGAGGCGTGCCCTTCACATCTATGGATGTATTCTACGCCATTTTGACCGGTTTGGTTGTGGGTGCAATCATGAGCTGGATAACCGAGTACTACACTGCCATGGGTAAGAAACCCGTATTGTCAATTGTTCAAAAATCAGGCACCGGACACGCCACCAATATCATTGGCGGTTTGTCTGTGGGCATGGAAAATCATCACACTAGCTGCCGGCATATTCCTTTCTTATATGTTTGCCGGTTTGTACGGCGTAGCGATTGCAGCCGCCGGTATGATGGCCACTACAGCCATGCAGCTTGCCATTGATGCTTTCGGCCCTATCGCTGATAACGCAGGTGGAATTGCTGAAATGAGCGATTTGCCTGAAGAAGTTCGCGGACGGACCGATATTCTGGATGCAGTTGGTACAGTTGGTAACACCACAGCTGCCACCGGAAAAGGTTTTGCTATTGCATCTGCTGCACTAACCTCTCTGGCTCTGTTTGCTGCATTTGTTGGTGTTGCCGGTATTGAAGGTATTGACATTTACAAAGCGCCTGTGCTGGCAGCGTTGTTTGTAGGCGGAATGATTCCGTTTATCTTCTCTGCACTGGCCATTTCCGCGGTTGGTTCAGCGGCCATGGATATGGTTAAAGAAGTTCGCAGACAGTTCCGTGAAATACCCGGAATTATGGAATACAAAGCGGAACCCGAATATGAAAAATGTGTGGAAATCAGCACAAAGGCCTCTATTCGCCAAATGATAGCTCCCGGCGCTATCGCTCTGCTCTCCCCTGTAGTTGTAGGTTTCCTTTTCGGCCCTGAAGTTTTAGGTGGTCTGTTGGCCGGTATCACAGTAAGTGGTGTGTTAATGGGGATTTTCCAGAACAACGCAGGCGGTGCATGGGATAATGCCAAGAAATCTTTTGAAAAAGGTGTTGAGATTGACGGAGAAACCTACTATAAAAAATCTGAGCCCCACAAAGCTTCAGTTACAGGTGATACAGTGGGTGATCCTTTCAAGGATACCAGCGGACCCAGCATGAACATTCTCATCAAACTTACCTCCATAGTTTCCCTGATTATCGCCCCTTATATTTCCGGCGGTAATGGCATCCTGGGTGCAAGCGGTGATAAAAACTGCTGCAAGACGGGCACAGAACAATGCAGTGATCATGGTGCTGCCCAAAAGTGCGATATGAGCCAATGCGCTACCATGACCAAAGAGGCGTGCGCAAAACACTGCGATAGCGTGGGCTGCTCACCCGAAGAGAAGGCCGAGTGCATGAAACTATATAATAAAGATGGTAAGTATATTGGTAGCCCATCAGGTGAAAAACCCTGTTGCAAAGAAGATCACAAATAAATTGAAAAGGGCCGCCCATAAGGCGGCCTTTTTTTGTTAACAATCACCCACTTCCCTGTTTTAATTATGAGTTATAACCCCTCTTTACCCATTATAAAATCCGGTTGGACCGGCAATCCAATTGATAAAAAAGGACGTTTCTGTAATCACGAATTTCCCCATATTCCTAAATTTAAGGATGTTTGGCGATGGCAAACCGGCCCCCGTCCATTTAAAAAGGAAAAGAAACAGGATATCTGGGTACCTGAAACCATGGCAGACAGTTTATTTCGCCGAAAAAATGATGATTGTATAGTATGGCTGGGGCATGCATGGTTTTTTATTCGTTTGAACGGAATTTCCATGCTGATTGATCCTGTTTTGTTTCAGGCTCGCTTTTTAAGACACAGGGCAAAACAGCCCTATCCTCCCCATGCTTTTGGTGAAATTGATTACATTCTGGTATCCCACGACCACCGGGATCATTGTGATGAAAAGTCATTGAAACGCCTGATGCGATTAAACCCCAGAGCAACGTTGATAACGGGGCTGAATATGGGAAATTTATTGCGTAAATGGGGCTCTAACCACATCGTTGAGATGGGTTGGTATCAGCAGTTTCATGGATTTGAAAATATTAAAATCACCTACTTACCTACCCGTCACTGGAGCAGACGTATGCTGAGGGACACCAACAAACGGCTTTGGGGCGCTTTTGTGATTGAGTCGGGCACACAATCCATTTATTTTGGCAGTGACAGTGGTTATGGCAGTCATTATGCAGAATTGAAAGACCTCTTTCCTAAACTGGATTATTCCATGTTGGGTGTAGGCGCATTTCAGCCCGAATGGTTTATGCAGCCGGTTCACATGTCTCCTGCAGAAGCTGTTCAGGCCTTTCATGACTCAGGAGCCAAACACTTAATCCCAATGCACTATGGCACGCTGGATTTAAGTGATGAACCTGCCGGTTTACCATTGAGACTGCTGGGTGAGATTCATGAACAGGGAAAAATAAGTGGTCATCTGTTGCTTCCCAAAATCGGGGAAACAATGTGGGTTTAAAGGGATAAAATATTCAACAAATCCGGTTCAGGTGTTTTAACTTGCACCTTCTGTAAATATGTGTGCGAAGGAAAAAACAGAAACCCCGCTCATGAAGCAATACTATAGCATCAAGGGTCAGTACCCGGGTGCATTGTTATTGTTTAGGGTGGGTGATTTCTATGAAACATTTGAAGAAGATGCACGCACTGCAAGCAAAATACTGGGTATTGTATTAACCAAACGTTCCAATGGTGCAGCTTCTCAAATAGACCTGGCCGGATTTCCGCACCATAGTCTGGATGTTTATTTGCCAAAGCTGGTAAGGGCCGGACAACGCGTTGCGGTATGTGACCAGCTGGAGGACCCTAAACTCACCAAAACCATTGTAAAAAGAGGGGTAACTGAGCTGGTAACTCCCGGTGTGAGTTATAACGACAAAGTCCTGGAATCTCGTCAAAACAACTACCTATGCTGTCTGTTTTTTCATCATCTGAAAGCAGGGGTAGCTTTTCTGGATATCAGTACAGGCGAATTTATGGCCACAGCAGCTGAAGCAGAATCTGTTAAACGTTTGATAAATGGTTTTAAACCTGCCGAAATTATTGCTCCTAAAAGCCAGCAAAAGGCCGTAACTGAGTTGCTCGGAGACCAGATTTTCAGTCAGTATCTGGAAGACTGGGTGTTTCAAACAGAATATGCAACCGAAAAGCTGTGTAGGCAATTTAAGGCTACTTCATTAAAAGGTTTCGGTATTGCCGATATGCCAGAATCCATTATCGCGGCAGGTGCATGCCTGCAGTATCTTGACAATACCCACCACACCCAGGTAGGCCACATTAAAGGCATTCATCGCATAGATGACAGCGATCATGTATGGCTGGATGGTTTCACTGTACGTAATCTTGAACTGCTATATCCTATTTACCCCGGAGGCACCCCCCTCATAGAAATACTTGATCAAACCAAAACCCCGATGGGTAGTCGCTTGCTCCGTAACTGGTTGATTCTGCCGTTGAAAAAATCCACAGATATTGCATTCAGGCATCAGGTTGTTGGGTATTTCTTTCAGGATCAGACCAAGCTGGCATTTTGCAGGGCTATTGCTGAAAGAATCGGTGATTTACAGCGCATCATTGGTAAAGTTGCCCTAAACCGCGTAAATCCGAGGGAACTGTTGCAACTGGGCAGGAGTTTACAGGCCATTGAAGAACTTACCGTTAATTTAGTTGATGCTCAAGCAGAGGTCAAAGAGCTTATCGGACTCATTCAGGATGCAAGCGGTATTATTCAAAAAATCCAAAATACGCTTGCAGAAGATGCTCCTGCACTGCTTAGCAAGGGTGGTACAATTCAATCAGGCGTCAATACCGAACTGGATGAACTGCGCAGCATAGCTTTTGGAGGCAAAGACCACCTGCTTGAAATTCAAAAACGTGAAGTAGAAAATACCGGGATCAGCAGCCTGAAAATCGGTTTTAATAATGTGTTTGGCTACTATCTTGAGGTTACCCATGCCCATAAAGATAAGGTGCCAACCGACTGGATTCGCAAACAAACCCTTACCAATGCAGAAAGGTACATAACCCCGGAACTGAAAAGTTACGAAGAGAAGATATTAACTGCAGAAGACAAAATTTTAGCACTCGAACAAAGACTTTGGGACGAGCTTGTTGGCTGGGTTGGTAATCACATATCACTTTTGCAACAAAACGCCATTACAGTGGCTAAAATTGATGTTTTAATGGGCTTTGCGCACCTGTCAGCATCCCACAGATATAATAAACCTGATATTACCGAAGACCGCAATTTACAGCTGTTTGGCTGTCGACATCCGGTGATAGAAAAACAACTACCACCGGAGGAGCACTATGTTCCGAATGATATATCGCTTGATACCGATGAACAAAGAATTGTCATACTTACCGGACCCAACATGAGTGGTAAAAGTGCCATATTGCGGCAAACAGCACTTGCTGTTATTTTGGCCCAGATTGGCTGTTTTGTCCCATGTGAAAGGGCCATTATCGGTGTGGTTGACCGAATTTATACCCGTGTGGGCGCCAGCGACAACATCAGTTTGGGAGAATCAACATTCATGGTAGAAATGCTAGAGACAGCCAGTATTTTGAACAACATAAGCGATCGCAGTCTGATTTTGCTGGATGAGATCGGACGCGGCACCAGTACATACGATGGCGTAAGTCTTGCATGGAGCATTGCAGAATTTCTTCAGAGCCACCCTTCACGGCCGAAGACCCTTTTTGCCACCCACTATCATGAGCTGAATGAGCTGGAAAGTAAAATGGATGGCGTTAAAAACTATCATATTGCCATCAAGGAACAAGGTAACCGAATTGTATTTCTTCGCAAGCTGAAACCGGGCGGCAGTGAACATAGTTTTGGAATACATGTGGCGCAAATGGCTGGAATACCCAACAAAGTATTGCTTAGGGCCGGTGAAATTCTTAACCGGCTAGAAACAGACCGCTCTGCGATAAGCGGAAGAAATACCATGAAAAACAGTGCCGCAGTTCCCGTATATCAGCTCAACATGTTTCAGGCTGAAGATCCAAAGCTGAAAGAAATACAGGAGATATTGAAAAAAATTGATGTGAACGCCATATCTCCCATTGATGCGTTACTTAAATTGCAGGAACTGAAAAATAAACTGTCTTAGAAGGTATAACTGCAACCCACCGCAGGCAGCAACGGCAATTGATTTACCCTCACATTGTTGACACGGTCAAAATAGAAGATATTATCGCGGTTATATACGTTGGTTACACTCAAAATCATCTGAAACTGCCTGTTATCTGCCAACTTCCATGTTCGCTTGGCTGAAAAATCCAGTCTGTGATAATAAGGTAGCCGCCCAGCATTGATTCCGGCATACAAAATACCCAGATCACCATTGCCTGAAGTATAGTCCGCACTTATTCCCTGTCCGAAATCGAACTTCTCATAGTATCCCTGCGTTTGGGTAAACGGAAAACCGGAACCAAAATTCCACCTTAAGCTCACTTCTGTTGATTTGGCCTTGCCGGGAAGTGTGTAATTCAGTAGAATATTCGCATTATGCCTTCTGTCAAATATCGGTTGGTAGGTAATAACACCGTCAAATCGGTTGACGTATGTAAGGCTGTAAACCGCCCATATATACCATCGTTTATCTTCATATTTAAACGTAGCATCTGCTCCATACGCATCGCCGGATTCAATAATGAAGTCCTGCCGTAGGCGTGCAGGTTTGTTTTGATTAAACTGATCATCATTAAATAGCTTATCGCGATTGATGTTGGTTATCTGATCGAATCGTTTGTAAAATGCTTCGGTATTAACACTGATGCGTTTTGTGATTTGGTATTCCATACCGGCCACTGCATGACGGGCTTTTTGCAGTCGGTCTGCCACCTGTTTTCCATTGAAGGTTGACGGCAAATTTTCTGGGCCGCTCAGGAAACCGTAGAATAGGTTTACGACATCCCTGTCACTGATTGCTGATAGTAAATTCTGACTGTATTTTCCCACTGCTGCTTTCACAGACATCCATGGAAATGGACTGTATTTTACCTGAATGCGGGGCTCAAAACTGCCATTACCCAAGGAGGCATAATGCTGCCAACGGATGCCGGTTTCAGTGATGAATTTCTTACGTATATACTTATAGTTGGCAAAAGTATTAATCTCAGCCGTTGATTCCTTCTGCTGAATCAGGCGGCTGTTGCTGTTATATAGCACAAAATCAGTCTGAAAACTATTCATTTCCAGCCCCCATTTGAATTGATCTTTTTTGAAATTATAGGAAAAATTCATGCCGATATTAAATCCTCCTATTCCGCTTTTTCTGGGCAATCCATCATTTTCTATCTGGTTTATTGTGTAATTACTGTAGAGGAAGTACCCATCAAGACGAGTTTTTGATTGATCGGGAACAACAAGATATTTACCGCCAAAGCCACTAGAAACCCAGTTATAACGAGTGGTATTGGGGAAATCCACCCTGTCACTAAATCGGAAACCATACAGATTAGCGTATCCTCCTCCTGCCCCGTTCAGACTGAATTTCCCAAATAAATCGCCAAAATTGTAAGGCAGCTTGTCAGGGTTTGCATAGTTATATAAAATTCTGGAAGATTCCTTCAAAAAAGAATTGCGGTAAGACAACACAAAAGAACTGTTGCTATTGCCGCGGCTAAATTTTTTAATCGGTCCTTCCAATAACAATTTACCGGTGAAAGTGGTTAGACCCGCTTTTGCACTCAATTTATTCTTGTTGCCGTCCCGGGTTCTTACATCTACCACTGCACTGATTCTTCCCCCGTATTGCGCACCAAAACCGGCAGTATGAACATCGGCACTTTTAATTAAATCAGTTTCAAATACAGAGAACAAACCAATGGAA
>JBEDNI010000110.1:0-6320 GCA_041170685.1 Bacteroidota bacterium
GTCTTTGTTCATGAATATTTCGGAGTTGATGCCAGATTGGTCTGGGAAATGATTAAAAATGACCTACCTGAATTTAAAAGCAAGGTAATCGCTATCATTGAGACAATCCATTAAGGCAGCTTTTGCTAGCAACGTGCAAGCAAAACAAGCCCTATTTTCGCCCCGTGATTTCGCTCCAAAACCCACACATCACCGCAAGCATTTCTGAACAGGGTGCTGAACTGCAGTCGCTGAACCATGCTGTGCATGGCAATATCATCTGGCGAAAGGATGACCACCACTGGAACCGGTTTGCACCCATATTGTTTCCCATTGTAGGGCGGCTGTTGCAGGATCAATATCGCTACGGGAATGAAACGTATGCCATGAAACAGCATGGGTTTGCCCGCGATGAAAAGTTTGAAATAGCTGAACAAACCGCAACCAAAGTGGTGCTGAAGCTTACCGACAACGAACGCACCCGCCTGCAGTATCCGTTTGCGTTTGAACTATTTGTTACCTACGAACTGCTGGACCACGCGATAAATATTCATTATGAGGTAAGAAACACCGGCAATAGCCCATTGCACTACAGCATCGGCGGGCATCCCGGCTTTCATTTGGATGGCAATTTATCAGACTATTACCTGGATTTTGGTGGAGAATATGTGCTTCCACATCATCTTATCGAAGGCAATTACTACAGCGGTGAAACCCAAGACATCAAACTTTCAAGGAATTTTAAACTGGAAGATTCCCTTTTTCAAGCTGATGCCATTGTGCTGAAAAACCCGCCATTTCAATCGCTGGGATTTGGCAAACAGGGGATAGGCACTATTTTTACCTTCCATTGCAAAGACTGGACGGCACTGGGCCTATGGACCAAACCCGGAGCCCCGTTTTTCTGCATAGAGCCTTGGAGGGGCTGGGCCGACGCAATCTCAACTACCGGAAACCTGGAGGAAAAAGACGGCATTCAAGTATTGGCCTCTGGCGCGGAAAACACATTTGGATATACCATTGCGTTTCAGGGTTGAGGGGTTTCGCATTTGACGTTTGGTTGGCGTCCGCGTCAACCAAATTAAAGGATTATTAGCCAGGACGACAACCTGAGAGCTAAAATACAAAAGCCCCGTTTCCGGGGCTTTTTTCGTAGCGAGGAGCAGGATCGAACTGCCGACCTCAGGGTTATGAATCCTGTGCTCTAACCATCTGAGCTACCTCGCCAAATTGAGGGTGCAAAAATAAGGGTTTTTGTTGAATTGAAAAAGGATTACCGCAAACTCATCACTTCCGCTACAGCATCACGTACCACAACGGGTTCCAGTGTTTCCATACAGCTGGTGCCATCTACACAGCTACCCTTGTAAAAACACTTGCAGGCCTTGGCAGGCGCTACAATTTTGCCTTTGCCGAACAAGTCAAACTCATACGGGTTAAAGATATTGTTCATCAACACAATTTTCTTTTGCAAACCCAGCGTAAGGTGCATGCCCATCGTAACCTGTGTTACCACCAGTTCGCACTGATCAATCAGGTTGATGAACTGCTTTAACGGAAAATGACCAAGGTATGTGGCACCTGAACCCTCCTGTATCTGCAGGTTGCGTTCGTGTTCCTGCGCGCCACCCAGCAATAGCACATGGTAGTTCATGTTTTGCAGCGCCGTGGCCAGTTCCACCCATTTTTCAATGCTCCACAGCCGTGTAGTCCAGCGGTCGCCACAACCGGTATTTAAACCAATAATCGGCTTGCTGCGATCCAGATTCCATACAAATCCCTTGTCAGCATGGTTGTCGAGCAGGTATGGCTCCCCTTTGTATTCCATACCGCATAGTTCAAATATTTCGGTGCAGTAGTTTTTGGTGTTGGCCTTACTCACATCGTCAAACAATCCGGTTTCAAACTTATGGTTTGCCAGTTCATTCACCGGCTGAATGGCTCCGTCCTTCAGTATAAACCCGAATTTCTGTTTTGCATTTACCGATTTTAAAAGGGCTCCGGCTTCTTTTTCCTTATCCAGGTTGATCGCAATGTCCCAATCTGTATTTTGAACCTGCAGTACCGCCTCGGTATTCAGTTTCAATATTTCATGGATTTGTCCGGATGGCAAAATGTCAGGGGAGAGCGTTATCCAAGTGAATTTGGCGTTGGGGTAAAGCGCTTTATACCGGGTTATCAGCGGAGTGGTGCGGATTACATCCCCAATAGCACCCAGTTTAATGATGAGGATACGCTTCTCGATTTTGGTGTAGTCCGGACAATCGGAACAGTGGTAACCCGAGGTTTTGTGGGGCTTACAAGGGATATGACCCAAAAAATGAAGGCAGTCCGGTTTGTAAAACATGACGCAAAAATAAGGGTATTGTCATTTTCTATGATTCATACACAACAAAAGAGGCACAATTCTTGTCTATATTTGTATAGAAGGCAAAAGGTGAAGTATTCCGTTCGATGGTTCGTGGTTCTTGTTCTGTCAGTGCTGTCTGTGGGTCAGCTTGCGGCAACGCACCTGGTGGGTGGATACCTTACCTATCGTTTCATTGGCACCAATGGCAGCAGTTCACAATATCGGGTAACGCTTTACGTCTACAGGGATTGTATTAATGATAACACCGACAATGAAGTACCGTTTGACAAGGAAATTACCCTGTGCATTTATAACTCAAATCGGTCCTATTACGACAATAAAACCATTGCCTTAATTCGTTCTCAGAAGGTAGATCCGGTAGGGAATACCACCTGCCCGGAAGTGAAAAGTGCCTGTTTGGATCAGGGTATTTATGAAACCACCCTAACCTTGCCCAATAATAGCACCGGTTACCATTTGAAGTGGGAAAGGTGTTGCAGAAATACGCAAAATAATTTGCGTGACGATAATTCCGGATCACCTTATCAGGGGCAGACCTATTATGGTTTCATTCCGGCCTCATCGCTCAAAAATAGTTCACCTGTTTTTCAGGATATGCCCATTCCGTTCATGTGTGTGAACGATACCACCACCATTCGTAATCGCACCATAGACCCTGATGGGGACTCGCTGTCATACAGATTTGTAACACCCTGGCAGGGTGCTTCCGGCACCACCCCCATTTATGACAACTGCCCTTCGGTGATGACCTCCTTCTCAAACGTGGAATATAAATTCGGTTTCAATGCCACAAGTCCCTTTGGCACAGGTGGAATTGCCGAAATTGACCAGTTTAATGGGCTCACAACCTATCTTTCACGTTCAACCGGACGTTTTGCAGTGGCCATTGAGGTTACAGAATGGCGCAATGGCATTCCCATATCTACCATACGTCAGGATTTGCAGGTGCTGGTTATCAACTGCAAACCCAACAGCAAGCCACGCCTCGGCTATGAGGGCGGCAGCAAAACATGGTATGTGGAAGCCGGTGATCAAATCTGTAAAGACATAACAGCTACGGATGATGATATCAGGGATGTGGTTACCTTAAGGGCTTTTGG
This sequence comes from Bacteroidota bacterium, assembly GCA_041170685.1. Taxonomy (GTDB): domain Bacteria; phylum Bacteroidota; class Bacteroidia; order NS11-12g; family UBA955; genus RGEC01. The sequence goes on from JBEDNI010000110.1 coordinate 3,451, forward strand.
TGATATTTTTACCGGTTCGAATGGTTTCACCGGGACCAAAGCCACCATGTTGCCGTCTCCTGCTTCCGGTGTGAAAACCACCACCGCCGAATTCTGCTGGAAAACCGATTGTAATCATGCCCGTACGGAGCCCTACAGGGTAACGTTTGAAACCTATGACAATGGCTGTCCTTCTAAATTTATCAATGAAAACGTACTTATTTATGTAAGGCCCTTCAATCCAACAGAACTCCCAACGGGCCCGGTGCAGGTATGCCAGAACGTAAAAGGGGTGCGCTACAACGCCACCACACCGGCTCCAGGCAATACCTATTTGTGGCAGGTTACGGGCGGTCGCATTAGTGGTGATTCAACACTTAACAGTGTTTTGATTGATTGGGGAACAGGTTCAATCGGAAAAATTGATTTGTATATCATCAGCCGCAATGGTTGCAGGGTGGGCCCCAGGGTGCTAAATGTCAATCTGATTGCTTCGCCTGCCAAACCAGACATTACAGGGCAGGATACTGTTTGCCTCAATTCAGGTTCAGTGCTTTCAACCGCCGCAGTAAGTGGTCTGAGTTACAACTGGAATGTGACCGGTGGAAATATACTGGGAGCGGTAAATCAGCCGACAGTTAATGTACGATGGAACACCCAGGGCAATGGCTTGGCTGTATTAACGGTAACCAACGCTCAGGGCTGCGTCAGTCCGCCGGATACCCATTTTGTATTTGTGTCTTATCCTAATACCCCCCCCTTGACCGGCCCTACATCGGTTTGTCCTAATAACCGCAATATTGAATATCAGGTAAATCCTCCAACACCGGGTTCGGTTTATCAGTGGACCATTGCGGGTGGAATACAGTCAGCCGGTGGTATGAGTCCGCTGATTCGTGTCAATTGGGGCGGAATGGGTATTGGATTTGTAAACGTGCAGGAGGTGAATAAATTCGGCTGTGTAGGCGATACGGTGAAATTACGGGTGGTAAAAAATCATGCACTTGCCGGTCAATTGCCCAAGGGCGATACCAGTTTTTGTGCCTTCACCCCTGGAGTTTCTTATTCCATATTGCCCGTAAACGGTGAAAGCTACACCTGGATTGTAACCGGCGGAACCATTATTTCAGGTCAGAATACATCCGCCATTAAGGTAGACTGGGGCGCAACCGGAGTCGGTTCCGTAGGTGTGCAGGCAACCGCGTATGATTCTATATCCGGTTTACCTTGTTTGTCTCCCGTCAGGGCCCGCCTGGTGAACCTGTGGCCGTATCCCAATACCATTCCCATCAACGGAAATGTTGATTTTTGTCAGACACGCAGCACGGTTCAGTTTACCCTGAATGGTTTTGCAGGATCTACCTATGAGTGGGAATTGAATGGAATACCATTTTCGGGGCAGGGTAGCAACCGCATTGCATTCTCCGGAGATACCTTTGGAACCTATACAATCAGGGTTCGCGAAACCAGTCCTTATGGATGTGTTGGCCCATGGATAGATACACAAATTATCATCCATCCCAGACCCAAAACAACGGCCATCAGCGGCAATGATATTATCTGCTATCCGCGTTTGACCGGGTATCGATATGCAGTGACCGGCTACACCGGCAGCACATACCTTTGGGGCAATAGTGGCGGCAGTTTCAATCCTGTTCCCAATCCCGCAGATGCTGAAGTGGTTATTGATTGGAGGGGTTTGCAGAACAACAAGGTCTGGGCGCTGGAAACGAGCAGTTTCGGTTGCGTTGGTGATACGGTGAGTAAAAACGTATTCATTGATAATCCCGGCATATTCAGCCGTTTGGTTACCGTTAATCCCCCGCCCGGAGAGGACAAACCTGTGCACGTTTTTTATACATTGCTCAATGCCCCTCGTTACAACAACACCATCACCATTCAACGAAGGTTGAGGGGAGGCGGGGCCTTTGTGTCTATCGGCACATCGGATCCTTCGGATAGCTTGTTTGAAGATAATACGGCACTGACAGACAGTCTTAGCTATGAATACCGCGCTGCCATTGTGAATTTATGTGGTGACAGTATTTACAGCAATTCACACACGGATATATTGCTTAAGGGTTCAAAGACGGGGCCCTTCAGCATGTCGCTGAACTTTACCGATTACCTGGGCTGGCCGGGAGGAGTGGAAAGATACGAGTTACACCGATTGCTGGAAAATAAATCAGCTTACACGTTATACAATACCTACTATTCTCCTCAGGTAGCAACATTTGATAATGGCAAAGACCATTATGGACAATATTTCAGGGTTAAAGCCATCGAAAATGGACCGCTGAAAAGAGAAAGCTGGAGTAACGACATTCGGATATTTTACGAACCTGTAATTTTTATTCCCAATGCTTTTAGCCCGGATGCCAACGGTATTAACGAGAAGTTTTTACCATCATCAGGTGGGATGAAAACCTATAAATTTACCATTTTTAATCGATGGGGTGAAAAATTGTTCACAACCACTAATTCGGAGCTGGGATGGGATGGTAACTACCTCGAAAAGCCATGTCCTGCAGGCGTTTATGTGTTTGTGTGTGAGTATACCGATTTCAGGGACAAAATCTATTCCACCAAAGGAACCTTGCATTTGTTGCGATAATTTCGTATATTCGTAGTTAAAACTTATTACAAACAAAATATGTCAAACCCCATTTTGTCGGAAAAAACCTTTGAGAATGCCCGCCAGACAGCCACTGGTGCATACAGTGGTGATGTAATGACCATGAAAGGCACCATCAACAAGTCTATTTTATTATTCATTACCCTACTTGTACCTGCCGCCTGGATATGGTGGAAAATGGGTGGCGATCCCACCGCAGCAGAAGGTCTTCGGGGTTGGATGATTGGCAGTGCCATTTTAGGATTTGTGATTAGTC
>JBEDNI010000111.1:0-6224 GCA_041170685.1 Bacteroidota bacterium
AGCAGCTTCCAGATTCTGAATAAATTTCATCAGTCGGGCAGCCAGCTGCGTGGTGTTTTCTTTTTCAAAAGTGTCTGCGCCATCATCCAGTGTCAGATAATTGTTGTTGGTGCTGTCGGTGCCATTTTCATTGCCGTCTTTCAGGCTTTTCTGCAGGGTGTTGAATTCCTCGCGGGAAGAAGCAAGCTTTTTCAGGATAATGTCTTTGAATTCCTGTAACTCTTCGTCGCTGTAACGGGTTTTTTCCATAGTCGGTCAGATTAAGTTGGGTGGGTTATTGGGCTTTTACGAGTTTGAGCTTGGCGACATATTCCTCTATCTCAATGGCCTCTCCGTCTGTGTTGCTGTCAAAAAGAACATCATCGGCAAGCGTTTCAGTGCAAATATACAATTTAAATGCACGTATACTTTCTTCCAGTTCCTCAGGACCCGAAAAGTGCAGTACAATGCGGTCTGTTACTTCAAGGCCCGAGTCTTTACGCAAGTTCTGAATGCGGTTTACCAGCTCTCTGGCATTTCCCTCCTGTTTCAGTTCGGGGGTAATATTCACATCCAGCGCCACGGTCAGGTTCCCCTCTGTACTCAGCAGCCAGCCGGGCATGTCCTGGGTAAGAATTTCGACATCGGCCAGCTCCAGTTCAAATTGGCGGTTGCCCAAATCCACATTCAAAATACCTTGTTTTTCCAGGGTTTGAATTTGATCGGCCGAGAAGCTTTGTGCAGCCTGTGCAAGCTGTTTCATATCCGCACCCAGCTTGGGTCCCAGGGTTTTGAAATTGGGTTTTATTTTCTTTACAATCAGGTTGTTGTCTGCAGATAGTGTCTGAATTTCCTTCACATTTACCTCAGCCAGAAACAGCGCAGCTATGTGGTTAAGGCGTTTACCGAAGGTCTCATCCAATACCGGAATCATCACCTTCTGCAGAGGCTGACGCACGCGTATTTTCTCCTTTTTACGCAGTGAAAGTACCATACTGCTTAGTTGCTGAGCAATCTGCATGGTTTCTTCCAGTTCGGTGTCAATCCGGGATTGATCTGCCGGCTGCATGACAGTGAGATGCACACTTTCTTCGGCCTTTTCGGTGGTAGTAAGGCTTCGGAATAACCAGTCGGCGAAGAACGGGCTCAGCGGACTCATCAGCTGTGATACTGACAGCAGGCACTGATACAGGGTTACATAAGCCGCCTGTTTATCTTCGTTCATATCGCCGCGCCAGAAACGCTTGCGCCCAAGCCGCACATACCAATTGCTGAGATCGTCGCATACAAATGATTCAATAGCCCTGCCCGCACGGGTGGGATCGTAATCGTCCATGGCTTCTTGCACGGTTTGTATCAAGCTATTCTTTCTGCTGATTATCCAGCGGTCCAGTTCGGGCATATCTTCATGCGGGATGGCTTTACCGGCATCGTACACAAATTTGTCAATATTGGCATACAGGGCAAAGAATCCGTAGGTGTTGTAGAGCGTGCCGAAGAATTTGCGCTGTACTTCTTCTACCCCGGCGATGTCGAATTTCAGGTTGTCCCAGGGCGGGGCGTTGGTTACCATGTACCATCTTACGGCATCGGCGCCGTATTTGGCCACAGTAGTAAAAGGATCCACCGCATTGCCATGGCGTTTGCTCATTTTGTTGCCGAACTTGTCCAAAACCAGGCCATTGGCTATGACGTTACGGAAAGCTACGCGGTCGAATAACAATACGGCAATAGCATGCAGGGTAAAGAACCATCCACGGGTCTGGTCTACTCCTTCTGCTATGAAATCGGCCACTTCATTGCGTTCAAAAAGTTCTTTATTTTCAAACGGCCAGTGCCATTGTGCCATGGGCATGGCGCCACTGTCGAACCACACATCGATAAGGTCAGTTTCACGCTTCATGGGTTTGCCCGAATCACTCACCAAGGTAATGTAATCTACATAAGGGCGGTGCAAATCGAGTTTTTCGCGGTCAATGGATTGCTGCAATCCTAATACTTCATTCGCCTTGGTTATTTCTGCATGCAGTTCATCAATGCTGCCGATGCACTTCATTTCCGTACCATCTTCCGAGGTCCAGATGGGCAGGGGTGTTCCCCAGTATCGGCTTCTGCTGAGGTTCCAGTCTACCAGGTTTTCCAGCCAGTTGCCAAACCTGCCTTCACCCGTGCTTTTGGGCTTCCAGTTGATGGTTTTATTCAATTCCACCAGACGGTCTTTCAGTGCGGTGGTTTTGATAAACCAACTTTCCAGCGGATAGTACAGAATGGGTTTATCGGTGCGCCAGCAGTGGGGATAGCTGTGCTCGTATTTTTCTACTTTAAATGCCTTGTTTTCCTGTTTCAGCTTGATGGCAATGCGCTCATCCACGCTCAGGTATTTGTCGCGGCCCTGCCTGGTGCGTTCTGCCTCTTTCTCCTCATCCGTCAGAAATGCTTCTTTCACAAACTCTCCGGCAAAGTCGGTAATTTCGTCTGTGAATCGGCCTTTTCTGTCAACAGGGGTAAGGTTTCCAATGCCATTTTCCCGAGCAGTTTTAAAGTCATCGGCACCGAAACTGGGGGCGATGTGCACAATACCGGTACCGTCTTCAGTGCTCACAAAATCTGCGCAAACTACCTTAAAGGCATCACCGGATTCGGGCTGTATGTAGGGCAAAAGCTGTTCGTAGCTTTTGCCTGCAAGGTCTTTGCCGGTGCAGGTGGAAATGTGTTTCCATGGCAATACTTTATCGCCGGGTTTCCAGGAAGCAAAATCCACATTTTCGCCTTCGGCAGAAAAATATTTGCCCGCAAGGGCTTTGGCAAGGGTGACGAATTGCTGCTTTCCTGTGTAAGGGTTCAGTGTTTCCAGCTGCACATATTCTATGTGCGCACCCACAGCCAGTGCCGTGTTTCCGGGCAGGGTCCATGGGGTGGTAGTCCAGGCAAGAAAATAATGGTTTTCGGTACCTTGCTCTTTAAACTGAGCCACAATGGTGGTGTCCTTCACCATTTTATAGGTGCCGGGCTGGTTGAGTTCGTGGCTGGAAAGTCCCGTTCCTGCGGCGGGTGAGAATGGCTGAATGGTAAATCCTTTATAGAGCAAACCCTTGTTGTGCAGCATTTTAATCAAATGCCAAAGGGTTTCAATGTAGTTATTTCCGTAGGTGATGTAGGGATTCTGTAAATCTACCCAGTAGCCGATTTTGCGGGTCAGGTCATCCCACACATCTTTAAACTTCATCACATCCTTACGGCACTCGGCATTGTACTCCTCTACGCTGATTTTTACGCCAATATCTTCTTTGCGGATACCCAGGCGTTTTTCAACCTGCAGTTCTATGGGAAGGCCGTGGGTGTCCCATCCTGCCTTGCGTTCTACGCGATAACCCTGCAGGGTTTTGTATCGACAAAAAATATCCTTGATGGCGCGGGCCATCACGTGGTGAATGCCGGGCATTCCGTTGGCACTGGGCGGACCTTCAAAAAAGGTGAATGCCTTGTCGGCAGGGCGGTTTTGTATGCTTTTTTCAAAAATGCCGTTTTCTTCCCAGAATTTTAGGATTTCAGCCTCAATTTCAGGCCAGTTCATCTGTTTCAGCGTTGGATACATAGTTCTGAGTAGGCAGTTTGGATAAACTGCAAAAATACGATTTTCCGTTGGATGCGGCTATTTTAAGAAATCAATAATGCCAGCGCCTCGGCAATATTGCCTTCCGAGACAAGAATTTTGGCGTTTTCTTCCCTGTTTTCCGGGCCAAATTTTTCTTTCGTCTGATGCTGCAAAGCATCGTCAGGCCAGCCGGGAAGTGCTGCGAGCATTCCCACATCGTTGGCGCTTAATATCCGACTGTTTTTAATAAAATCGGGCAGTGCATCGTAGCCAATGGTGGCCTGCATGGGCTGGGCCAACTGAAATAGGGAATCGGGCGTTGTGCGGCAATACCAGCTTCCGCCCATTCTGCCAACGAGGTCTATTCTGGTCTGGTCTATTTTCCCATCAGCACCAATAAAATCCTTATTGATGTGAATTTTCAGCACCTCTGCCATCACCAGATTTCCGGCACCGCCGCCGGTGCCAAATTCCTTTATTTCCAGCACGCGGCATTCCATTTGCACCGGGCTTTCCTTCACGCGTAGCGGTTTAACAAGGTCTGAGGCAAGTGGTGTAAAGCCGGCTTTTTCAAACTCACTGATGCCTCTATCCCAAGGTGCGGCGGCTACATTCATTTGCTGAACCATACTGTAGCTTACCACATTCACCACCACTTCGGGTACTTCTTTCACATTCAGGTAGGTGTGCTTGGGTGAACCATCGCGGCCGCTGTTGTTGGGTGCAAAAACCAGCACAGGCGGATTTGCACTAACCACATTGAAAAAGCTGAACGGCGCCAGATTAGGAACGCCGTTGGCATCGATGGTGCTGGCAAAGCAAATGGGCCTCGGACCTACGCTGCCCAGCAGATACTGGTGCAGTTGGGGAAGGGCGGTTTCTTTGGGGTTGATGGTCAGAAATTCCATGTTGGCGGTTATTTAAGGGTATGCCCCATTTTATTTTTCTTGGTGGCCAGATAGCCTGCGTTGTGCGGATTGGGTTCTACTTCCAGCGGCACATTTTCAATAATTTCCAGTCCGTATCCAATCAAGCCGGTGCGCTTGCGTGGGTTGTTGCTCATGAGTTTCATTTTGCTTACCCCCAGATCCCTGAGAATCTGCGCTCCCACACCATAATCGCGCTCATCCATTTTGAAACCCAGCTGCAGATTGGCTTCTACGGTATCCAGGCCCTGCTCCTGCAGTTTGTAGGCTTTGAGCTTGTTTAACAGCCCGATGCCACGTCCCTCCTGATTCATATACACAATCACTCCCTTGCCTTCCGCTTCAATTTTCTCCATGGCTTTTTGCAGCTGTTCACCACAATCGCAACGGCAGGAACCGAAAATATCGCCGGTGAGGCAACTGCTGTGAACCCTTGTCAGGATGGCTTCTCCGGGCTCCCAGCTGCCTTTAATCAAGGCCAGGTGTTCCTGATCGGTATTGCTTTGTTTGTAGGCAACCAGTTCAAAATCACCGAATCGTGTTGGCATATCCACGCTGATTTCTCTGCGGATAAGGGTTTCGTGCTGAAGGCGGTAGCGAATCAGGTCTTCAATACTGATGATTTTCAGATCCCATTTTTTGGCAACTTCAACTAAATCAGGCAAGCGGGCCATGCTGCCATCTTCGTTCAGGATTTCTACGATACAGCCCGCGGGCTCAAATCCTGCAAGGCGCGAGAGGTCAATGGCCGCTTCAGTATGTCCGGCTCGTCTGAGAACCCCTTCTGCTTTGGCTTTCAGTGGAAAAATATGTCCGGGTCTTCCCAAGTCTTCTGCTTTGGTATTGGAATCAATCAGTGCCTGAATGGTTTTGGCGCGGTCGTGGGCACTGATGCCGGTTGTGCAGCCATGTCCGAGTAAATCTACCGAAATGGTAAAGGCAGTTTCGTGGGTAGCTGTATTGGAACCCACCATCATGCCCAGGTTTAGCGAATCGCAGCGCTCTTCCATTAAAGGGACACAGATGAGTCCGCGACCCTCCTTGGCCATGAAGTTTACCAGTTCCGGGGTCATGTTGCGGGCGGCGGTCAGAAAATCGCCTTCATTTTCGCGGTTTTCATCGTCTACCACTATTACCACACGTCCACGGCGGATGTCCTCTATGGCTTCTTCTATGCTGTTTAAGGTGAATTCGGGCATCAAACTAGGTTTAATTGACTTTTGAATAGCCGTTCAAGCTATTCAAATTCACTGCAAAGTTCGTTAAAATGAATGAGTTTAAGTTTACCAGAACAGCAAATCTTCCAAAGCGGCCTGCACTTTGGCTGCGCTGGGCAGCATTTCGGCTTCCAGTCCCATGTTTAGGGGAACAGCAGGCAAATCGGCTGACCCCAATGTTTGAACGGGAGCATCCAGTTGTGCAAAGCAATGCTGAGCAATGCGTCCGGCTAACGCTTCGGCAAAAGAATTGCGCAAGGTTTCTTCGGTCAGCACCAGCACTTTACCATGTTTTTTAACGGTTTCAAAAACCAGTTTTTCGTCATAAGGTGCCAGGGTGCGCAGGTCAATAATTTCTACCTGCCCCGGGAATGCTTTGGCTGCAGACATAGCCCAGTAAACACCCATGCCATAGGTGATTACGGCACACGTTTCACCACGGTTTAGGGCTTCGCTGCTGCAATCCAAGGCCACGCGGCCTTTGCCAAACGGAATCACATAATCCTC
>JBEDNI010000112.1:0-6219 GCA_041170685.1 Bacteroidota bacterium
TCCTCCATCAATTGAGGCATCCTCACAAAAATAAGACTTTCTGCCTCATCTAAAACTGATTGTACACCGCTTGACTGCACATCCGTCCACTCGGCACTAACCCCGGCATACTGATAAATGCGGCTTAGTGAAAAGGCAAAGGCAGGGTTGTGCACATACTGCATCAGATAGCGCAATTCACAAAATCGATGCAGGCGCTCACGGAAAACATTTACGCCGTCCATTCCCAGGGCTTCAAAATAGGCATCCAGCACATCTGCTCGGGTTTGCTGTAACTCTGAGTAAAATCGGGCCATTAATTCATTTTCCTGCTTGATTAACACCCTGTCAATCATCAATTCGGCAATGAGATGGGCAGCAAACCAGGTTCGGGGAATATGGTGTTGTTGAAATACAGGTTTTATCAGGGTGCTGATTTCCGGGGTAACCTCCTTGAAAAATGTAGATTGGTGGAAGCGTTTGTCTCTATGCAGATGTTTCAGTGCACCCTGGTGCAGGGCTTCTGTTTCGGGATGCAGAGACGGTGTAAACTTATCGGGCTGTAAGCGGTTACCGGGAAGAAAATTGCGCACAAAATCAGGGGTTAGCAATCCCAGGTTGTGGTGAACGGCTCCCGGCAAATAATCGAAATAATAATGGGCGAAATAATTCAAAATATTTACAAAGTTAATCCTGTCCGCGCAAAAACCTTTCGCTGCAGAACGGTGTTAATTTTGCAATTACTGAAGTATGCGAAAATTTCCTTTCATAGCCGTAGTCTTATTGCTGTGGGCCTGTGGATCAGGGAAAAATTCTGCTTCCATCAGCCAGACTGCCATGCAAAACATACCCTCCGATACATTATTGCCGGTTCCTGCAACCGAAGAAGAATGGAAACAACGCTTAACACCGGAGGAATACCGGGTTTTGAGGCAAAAAGGAACCGAAAGGCCGTTTAGCAGTCCATTTGAGCAGGTTTGGGACAGCGGAACCTATGTGTGTAAGGGTTGTGGCAATGAGCTTTTTCGCAGTGAAACCAAATTCGATGCCGGCTGCGGCTGGCCCAGCTTTTATGAATCCATCGATAAAAGCAAAGTGAAGGAAATTGCTGATTACAGCCATAACATGATTCGCACGGAAGTGGTTTGTGCACGCTGCGGCGGACACCTGGGTCATGTTTTCAATGATGGATATGGACAGCCCACCGGACTTCGCTACTGCATCAATGGCGTAAGTCTGGGTTTTCGGAAGAAATAGGTCCTTTTTATTTGGAATTGTAAAGAAAATTCCGTATATTCACGTTAATACAGGGCATGGCCTTTCGATAAGGGCTTTTATAACGTGAAAAATATCCTTAAATGCACGGCATGGGTCATGTTTGTCGGTTTGTGTTTTATTGCACAAAAAGCACAGGGGCAGTGTAAAAAAGTAAGCGTACAGCTTGATGGCGGCACGGCCACAGGAATACTTTGCACACAGAAGGTAAAGGCCTCGTATGGCGGATTTATGGTTCAGGAGTACCGCAAGGGTAGCTGGACATTTACCAACGATGATGGGAAAAAATTCAAATCGGGTGAATATCGGGTAGAGGACGGGGGCTCGTTTAGGGATGGAAACTGGACGTGGTACAATGAAGACGGCAAGCCGGTTGCTGTAATTACCTTTAGGCGCGATCAATGGATAAAAGTAAAGCCCCTCGATAGCGGCTATAACCGCATGGGTAATGATTCTGTTGTGGTTGAAGGCGAGGAAGACGGGTCATTCAATATTACCATTTCGGATGGAAGAACCCATCGCAAGTTTTCCAAAGTGCAACCGGGTTTTGAACTGGATTTGCAAAAGGAAAAACCGTATGATCCACAGGCATCAAGGCCGATTTCAGGTGTAATTGGAATCAATTCACAGTCTGTATCCACAGAGAATAAACCTGCACAGCGTGAAAATGTGATTTGGAGTGACGGAAAGATACAGTCCCTGTTCCCCGAATTGAAGGTTTGGGTGGGTTTAAATGGTGAGCTGATTCCTGAGGAGCAAAACCTAATTCTTAATCCCAGTTTTAATACCGTAAAGAAAGATGGGGGTGTGGGTAAATTGTATTTCTACAATGGCATGGTGAAAGGCTGGGGAGTAGGCAATGAATCGCCGGATTATTTTCGGGAATTTGGGCAGCAGTTCATGGGGTTTCGTGCTGCCGGTTCCAACTATGAGGTTATTCAGGGCACATTAAAAAAACCCTTGCAGCCAGGCAAAACCTATTGTTTTCGTTTTCAGGTAAAACTAAAATCGGATAACAATTATGCCATAAACCATATTGGCGCAGTGTTTCATGATAAGCTTTTTCAGATTGTACCCACAAGGGAAGTACTTTCGCCGGTTCCCACAAAAATCAGAACCGTTTATCAGACGCCTGTGGCGCTACGAGATTCATGGATGACCATTATGGGTTCATTTAGGTCAACAGGTTTCGAAAAATATGTTTATATAGGTCAGTTCAGCAGCAAAGACAGCACACGGTTCTGGCCGCTTGATTCCATCTTCAATGGTGCCACCAATGGTGAGGTGTACTACTATTTCCGAAATCCTGTTCTAATAGAAAAACCCGCCGGGGTTAACTGTGCTTGTAATGTTGAGGATTGTGTGCCGGATTCTTTATTTACGGAGGGAATGGAAACCCGAGACCTGTTTGTGCTTAGAGATGTTCAGTTTGGCAGTGGAAGTGCCCGATTGTTGCCGGAATCTTATTCCGCCCTGGATAGCTTAGCAGAGCAATTGCAGGCCAACCCTGCATGGAGACTGGAAATTATCGGGCATACAGACAATCAGGGGGAGCCGAAAGATAACCTTTCCTTATCGGTGAAGCGAAGCCGCGCAGTTTACGATTATCTGGCCGGGAAAGATGTGGCGACCGGCCGTATGAAGTTTGCAGGCAAAGGCGATACAGAACCACTGGAAGACAATGAAACAGAGGAAGGAAGGGCGCTGAACCGAAGGGTAGAATTTTTGATTATTCGTTAAGCACCCGTTTTTTCGATCACGCCATCCCGCACCCGCACCATGCGTTTGGCATAGCGTGCAATATCTTCTTCATGGGTAACCAGAATGATGGTGTTTCCCCGCGCATGAATCTCGTCAAACAAGGCCATAATCTCTTTACTGGTATTGGTATCGAGGTTACCGGTGGGTTCATCTGCAAGCAGTATGCTAGGATTGTTGATGAGAGACCTGGCTACTGCCACCCGCTGTCTTTGTCCTCCGCTTAGCTCGTTGGGTTTATGGCTCATGCGGTCTCCAAGCCCCACATCGTTCAGCGCCGATTTGGCGCGTTCTGTGCGTTCTTTTTTCCCAACACCCGCATACACCAGGGGGAGCGCCACATTATCCAGTGCTGTAAGCCGGTTTAGCAAATTGAAGGTCTGAAACACAAATCCAATTTCCTGGTTGCGAATATGGCTGAGCTCACCATCCGTCATGCTGCTCACTTCTTTCCCGTTGAGAATGTAGGTTCCCGCGGTAGGTGTATCAAGGCAGCCGATGATGTTCATCAGTGTGCTTTTCCCGGAGCCGCTGGGGCCCATCAGGGCAGCATATTCCCCGCGTTGTATTTCAAGGTTTATTTCACGCAGGGCATATACAATCTGTTCACCCAGTTCGTAGCGTTTCTGAATGCCACTGAGGGATATGAGTGCGTTTGCAGCCATCAGTCTGTTTGTCCGATTACCTTGGGCACACGGAAGAAATCACTGTCTTTTTTTGGGGCGTTTTTCAGGGCCTCTTCATGGGATATATCTTGTGTCACTTTATCATCCCTGAGGTTGTTAACCCTATCGGTCATGTAAATGAGGGGCTCCACATCGTCCGTGTTTACCTCATTCAGTTTTTCACACATCTCCAGGATATTTTCCAGATCCTGACGCATTTTTTCAGCGGCCTCACCTTCAAACCTAAGGCGCGACAAAGCCGCCAGTTCCTGTACTTTTTCGGGGGTTATTTTCATGCGTAAACGTTCCTTTTCTTCAGATTATTTTCCATCACTTCAAAAACGGCCTGTTCCAGTTTGCCTGCATCTTCCGCGCTCATTCCTCGCGTATCGATGGCTTCGTGGATATTCATGCGCATGAGACCGGGGAACGCAATCCATGCATACACATCCATTCTTTTGTGATTGTCAGGCAAAGTTACGGGAATTATCACGGCTTCCTGTTCAATGGCGAGACGGAAAGCTCCCGGCTTGAATTTGTGCAGCCTGGGTGTGTCGGGAGGTATTTTTCCTTCGGGGAAAATAATCATATGGGCGCCACCGCGCATTTTTTCGGCCGCCAGGTGAAAAGCGGTATGCGAACTACGAAGGCTTTCACGTTTAACCGGCACATCCAGTGTATCAAACCATTTGCGAAACAGCGGAACTTTGCTCAATTCCATTTTGGCCATAAAAAAATTGAAACCCGGTAAATAGGTTCCACAGGTCAGGATGTCAAGGTAGCTGCAGTGATTGGCACAATAGATAATTTTTCTTCCCGCAGGTATTTTTCCCTCTCGGGAGATGACAGGAATCAGCCCGGCCGGCACACAGGTAATCACACCCCATGCCCTTCTCAACCTATGCGCCAGTGGATAGGTTCTTTTGAATGATAAAAACAAATAGAAAAGGGGCCACATGGCCAAGAAAATCGACGCGAACCACAGTCCGGCCCAGCCCAGCCATATTTTACCCAGTATTTTTTTCATGCATTTTTGCCGCTGCGCACAAACACCAGCAAGGCGATTACTACACCCGTGCTCAAGCACATCTGTAATTGTGAAACACTGATGGAAATGGGGTCCAGCTGTTTGCTGATGTAGGCTTTTGCCTCTTCAATTTTGGCAGCCTGTTCTTCTTTTTTGTATTCCCTTTCAATGCGGGCCGTCTGGTGTTTCATGGCCACCGCCACATATGCCTGTATCTTACCCGGCTCATTTTTCAAAACGTGTTGCAGACCTCCAATGGTACACATCGCCACCATCATAGAGGTGAGCAGACTTCCAAAGAGGGCTTTTCCCAGGTTGACCGGGGTGGCGGAATCTTTTTTCAGGTGTTTCAGAAACTGCCAAACAGCCAGGGCGGTAAAAACCACATTTCCCAGCAAAGGCAGCACAGCACCAAATGATGAGGTCAGATACAAATCACGGTACCAGTAGGTAAGATGCATAGCGGTGGCTGCTGACCCATAGGCCAGGCCGTACAAGGCAATTTTCTTAAACATGACTGCAAAGATGCACAAAATAGAGCGACAGGGCACCCGCAGGCATCCAATCATTCTACCGGGACAATGAATTATTCGCTGTCTCTCGGCTCTTCCGAATCCCTGGTCAGGTATTCGTCAAAATCATATTCAGGCAGTAGGTTGGTTTTTACGTGGCCTATTGTCTCTTGGAGTGCATCCCTGAATTTGTGAAAATCCTCTTTGTAAAGATGAATCTTCGTTTTGATGAAGTTGCCGTCATCAAATTTACTGCGCTTGCTCTCCGTGATGGTGATGTAATAATCGCTGTTTCTGGTTGACTTTACATCAAAAAAATAGGTACGTTTGCCTGCTCTGATTCGTTTTGAAAAAATTTCTTCTTGGTCGTTGCGGTAGTCTTCTCCCATATATTGTATATCTCCTTATTTTCAAGTACTTATGACAAAAGTATGGGAATGAAATCGAGATTTCAAAATTATTTTTCCGCTAAAAATTATCTTGCGTTTTCTTTACAAAACTAACTAGTGCTGCTTTGTAATTGGTATAATTCAGAGAAGCTGCCGCCAGCCCGAATAAGTTCTGTAAATGTTCCTGATTCTGCAATCTTGCCTTCCTCAAGCAGTATTATCTGATTGGCTTCCTGCAGTGATGCCAGCCGATGACTGATGATAATGGCGGTTTTGCCTTGTAACTTTTGGGTGAGGGATTGTATGATCTCTCGCTCCGTATCTGCATCTACGGCACTCAGGCAGTCATCAAAAATATACAGCTCGGCCTCTTTGATCAGGGCTCTGGCAATAGAAACCCTTTGTTTTTGTCCGCCGGATAGCAACACGCCCCTCTCTCCCAACATGGTTTTTAGCCCCAAAGGAAATTGTGCTATATCCCTTCCCAGGCCGGCCATCATGGCTGCAGCCAATATTTTTTCGTCTGTTGCCTCGCCTTCTGCTAGGCCGAAAGCGATGTTTTCTGCCAAGGTGTCGCTAAACAAAAACACATCCTGGGGTACATAAGCAATGTG
>JBEDNI010000113.1:0-6718 GCA_041170685.1 Bacteroidota bacterium
ATTCCCATCGCGCAGCGTGTTGGTGATGGCAAAATGTCCATCCTGCCTTGTGGCATAATTCACGTATGAAGCAAACGTGCAGTGCCGGAAGTCGTATTTTCCACCCAACAACCCCAGAAAACTGTAACTTCCTGTTTGAGCAAAAAGGCAATTGGTAGCGCGAACATGGGCTGTGATACCCGCCAGACAAGCCTGTCCGCAATACTGAATCTTGGTGTTTTCCAACACCAGGTTATCCGGACTTCCCACGGGCAGTGAATCTACCCGAATACCAATAGAGGCATTCTGAATGTCTGCATATTGAATGCTGTTTCCCGCACTGCCAACCGCAAAATACAGCCCTACCCATTGATTGGGGAGGGATCGGGCTGCGGAAACCGGCTTATCACCGGTGAATAGCACCCTATTTTGGGACGTTCCTTCCACAAACAACTTACCGGCTACAAATAATGCGCTGCGGCCGGTACCAACGCGTTATCCACTATGACATACGGCTTGGTTTGATCATTCCAAGAACCACCACAAGGCAATGAAGCTGCCCTAAAATAATGCGCATCCCAGCCATAAGCACCTAAGATTAATTTCTGTTCACGCCCGTTCACCTGCAACATTAAAGAATCGAGCACCAGGGCCGGACCTGACTGCCCATTGGCCTCCAGACTGCACTGCACAAACACAAACACGCTGTCTTTGGCCGGAATTTCCACTTCGTTTATCACCGGACCGGGAATGCCATCCACGTTGATTCTGTAGGCCGACTGCATACCGCCCCCCAACCTGAAGGAGGCCTTCACCGTTTGACTTTCCGGGTTTTTAATCCAGGTAATCTGCGTAACGCTAATGGGATATGTACTGCCGGCCTGCCGGGTAAAAACCGTATCAAACCATACTGTATCAGTAGCCAGTTTAAGGGTGGTTTGTCCTTCGAAAAAACGCTCTTTGCGGCAAGAAGCCAACAGTAACACAAATGCTATAAAAGGCAGTATTTTTCGCACCGGAACTATAACGCAAAGGTAGGGCTGCAAATTGCCAAATTGGTTCATGCGGCTGTAAACTTATGAGAGTAGGCGGCTGTAAAGCGAATACACCTTATCCATTTCGCCAGACCAAGGGTATTTTGCTGCGGCCATCAGCCCGTTGCGGCGCATTGATTCTGACTTAGCAGCGTCCTGTATTATCTCAAGTAGGGCAGCGGCAATGCCTGCAGGATCTGCGGGATTTACACAAATGCCCGAACCTTCTCCCTCTACTACGTTTTGGTACAGCACAAAATTGGAGGTAACCTGCGGCAAACCGATGGCCATGTATTCAAACATTTTGGTTGGATAACTGCCAATGCTGTTTTTCATGGGCTGAATAATGCACATTCCCACGGCCGCATTGCGACTGATAGCGTACCCCTCCTCCAGATTTAGCCTTCCATGAAAATGAATTTGTTCTGAAACCTGACCCCAAAAAGGCAGTGCCTGCATCTGTTTTTCCAGCGAAGAATACAACTCACCCACTACATCAAACTGCAGTACGTTGCCTTGTTTTTTCAGTATGTACAATGCCTCCGCAACCTGCTGCAATCCACGGGATTCCAGCAAAATACCCATGTAAAAGATACGGTTGGTTTTGCGGTTTACATTTTCAGCGAAGGGTGTAAAAAACGGTAAATCGGGATAATTCAGCACCGTTGTAAGGTCGGCTCCCATCGCTTGATAGCGAGGTTCATAGCTGTGTTCAGCCAGAATAATGGAAAAACTTTTTACGGCCTTTTTCTCAAAAAAATGAAAACAGGCATACAATATTCTTTTGGCCGGTATCCAGGGTTTATCGAAAATATCTTCTGCCACATTTTCATGAATATCAAGCACCACTTTTTTGCCCATAAAACGCAATAGGAGGCCGCAGGGAATCAGTTCGGGATCGTGGAGATGATAGAGCTCCGCACGAACGCGCAGGGCCTTAAAAAACATTAAAAACCAGGTGAGTAAAACACGCAGCAACTTGTTTTTAAACCGTTTGAATGGGATAATATGTATACCTTGCAAATGCTCATCCTTGGTATGAACCGCAATTAAAGTTACCTCATACTGTATTGAAAGGTGCGTGCAATAACGATAAAAAATACGCGTATCGGTGGCCACATGCACAGAACTGAGATGGCATACACGCTTTTTCATCGACCCGGATTGCGAAGTTACGCTTTTTGTATGCCATTCATCCGGTTTGCCATTGTTGTGTTGTATTTTTGTGGCATGCGCCTTAGCAGTCACAACCTATTGAAACAATACGGCTCCAAAAAAGTGGTGAATGATGTTTCTGTGGAAGTGAATCAGGGCGAGATTGTGGGCTTGCTGGGGCCCAATGGTGCAGGAAAAACTACCACTTTTTACATGGTGGTGGGTTTGGTGCGTCCGGATCAGGGTTCCATACGGCTGGATGAAAACGATATTACAGCATTGCCTATGTACAAACGCGCACAACTGGGTATCGGCTATTTGCCCCAGGAAGCCTCTGTTTTCAGAGAACTGAGTGTGGAAGACAACATCAAATCCATACTGCAAATGACCACGCTGAGCAAAGAGGCGCAAAACGAAAAACTTGAATCTTTGCTGGAAGAATTTGGCCTTAACAGGGTGCGTAAAAACAAAGGAAAAGTACTGTCCGGGGGTGAAAGACGCCGAACCGAAATCGCCCGCGCACTCACAACCGACCCTAAATTCATTCTGCTTGATGAGCCCTTCGCCGGTGTAGATCCCATTGCTGTTGAAGATATACAGGGCATTGTTTCCAAACTGAAAGACAAAAACATAGGCATACTCATCACCGACCACAATGTGCAGGAAACGTTGTCCATTACCGATCGCGCCTATCTCTTGTTTGAAGGTAAACTGCTGAAACAGGGGACTGCCGAAGAACTGGCCAATGATGAGCTCGTGCGGAAAGTATATCTGGGTAAAAACTTTGAGCTTCGCAGGAAAAACCCTGCCCAATCCTAAGGCCCATGCGCCTGATCATCAGCGAAAACAAAGACGTTTATTTTAACCTGGCACTGGAAGATGTGCTGTTGCATGGTAACAATGAAGATATACTGATGCTTTGGCAAAGCCATTCCGCGGTGGTGTGCGGCAAGCACCAGAATCTTTGCGGGGAAGCCAATTATGGATATTGTAAAAAGAACAATATCAAACTGGCCAGACGGCTAAGCGGCGGTGGCACTGTTTATCACGATGAAGGAAATGTGAATTTCACCTTCATTCAATCCCTGAAACCCCACGAAGATCTGAACATCAACTTTCGCAAATTTCTGGACCCGGTGATGGAAGTACTTACCGATTTGGGGGTTCATGCAGAATACAGTGGAAGGAATGATTTACTTCTAAATGGATTCAAAATCAGCGGCAATGCCGAGCATCTTGACCAGAAAAACCGAAGGGTGCTGCACCACGGAACCCTTCTTTTTGACAGTAAACTAACTACACTGGGCGAAGCACTGCATAGCAAAGGCCAATACGAAAGCAAAGCCGTGAAAAGTGTGCGCAGTGCCGTTTGTAACATCAAGCCCTATACAGAAATTGAAGATGTCTCTTCATTTATAGATGCCCTTGCATCAGGATTCACAACAAAACACGGTTATTTACCCTTGGAATTAACATCGGAAGAAGTCGGCTCTGCACAGGAACTCCAAAACTACAAATACGGCACCGACTCATGGGTATTGGGTTATTCCCCTGCCTACCGAGTTGAGAAAGAAGTGATTTTATACAATAAGTCTGTTAACATTACGATGACAGTTCATAAAGGAATCATAACTGAAGCCGCGGGCATCGATGATAAAACAGATAACCTGGGTATGGCCTTGGCCGGACTGATTGGAAAAACCCTGAATATGGAAGCAGAAAAGGCATTTTTCCAAACACTCAACATTCCCTTCACAGAAGAACATCATTATTGCCTGTTTTGAAAATGAACAAAAAAGAACGCGTGGCATTCATTGCCGAAACCTTGGAACGGCTTTTCCCAGAAACACCGGTTCCATTGGATCATAGCGATGCCTATACATTACTAATTGCAGTATTGCTTAGTGCTCAATGCACCGATGAAAGGGTCAATAAAATCACACCCCATTTGTTTGAAAAGGCAGACAACCCCTATGACATGGTGAAAATGAGTGTGGAAGAGATTCGGGATATTATCAAACCCTGCGGCCTCTCTCCCATGAAAAGCAAAGGCATACACGGATTGTCTCAGATTATCATTGAAAAACACCATGGCAATGTTCCTGAATCTTTCGAGGCACTGGAGGCCTTGCCTGCGGTTGGCCATAAAACCGCCAGCGTAGTCATGAGTCAGGCGTTTGGGCACCCTGCTTTCCCGGTAGACACGCACATTCACCGGCTGGCACAGCGATGGAAACTCAGCAATGGCAAAAGTGTGGAGCAAACAGAAAAAGACCTGAAACGACTATTCCCGAAAGAAACCTGGAACAAACTGCACCTACAGATTATTTTCTTTGGCAGGAAATATTGTCCGGCGCGTGGGCATAAAGCGGAAGACTGCCCGATTTGCGGGAGGATTTGATGCTTTACAACAACCTGTTCACCAGTTCATCATTGCTCATGCCTTCGGCTTCGGCCTTATAATTGCGAACCAGGCGATGCCTGAGCACGTTTTTGGCTACTGCCTGCACATCTTCCTTGTCGGGTGAAAACTTTCCATGCATCAGGGCATGGCATTTGGCCCCTAAAATCAGAAATTGTCCGGCACGGGGGCCGGCACCATAGCTCACGTAATCGTTCACAACGGCATCGGCATGTGCTGTTCCGGGACGAGTCTTCCGCACCAGTGAAACTGCATAATCAAAAACCGCATCCGTTACCGGAACCTGCCTCACCAGTTGCTGATATTCCAGAATGCGGGATGCACCCAAAACCTTGTTGGCATTGGCTTCTCCCGCACCGGTAGTACCTTTCAGGATGAGCAGTTCTTCATCATATCCGGGATAATCCAGTGAGATATTGAACATAAAACGGTCCAGCTGGGCTTCCGGCAAAGGATAGGTTCCTTCCTGTTCTATGGGGTTTTGGGTTGCCAGCACAAAAAAGGGTTTAGGCAATGCATGATGCTGCCCTGCAACGGTAACATTCCTTTCCTGCATGGCCTCCAGCAGCGCTGCCTGGGTTTTGGGCGGGGTACGATTTATCTCGTCAGCCAACACGATATTGGCAAACAGTGGGCCTTTCACGAAGTGAAACTTGCGGTCTTCATCCAGAATTTCATTTCCGGTAATATCACCGGGCATCAAATCGGGGGTAAATTGTATGCGATTAAAATTCAGATCTAAACTTTGGGCGACCGTTTTTACCAGCAGGGTTTTGGCAAGGCCCGGAACACCCACCAGCAGGGCATGGCCATTGCAGAAAATGGCAGTCAGCACTGCATCTACGGCATGATCCTGCCCCACAATTACTTTGGAAATTTCATTCTTGATTTCCGCAACCGAAGCGGAAAACGATTCTGCCAATTCTTTTTCGTTCATCAGTTTTGTGCCTCCAATGATTTCAAGTCCGGGCATTGAATCAGGTTGCTCTGCACACGGATATAGGTGTCTTTTTTGGTTTTATTTACCCAGTTGTCTATGGCCTTTTGCTTTTTGCGAGCCTCAGCTTCCAATTGAATACGGCCGTAATCCTGCGATAAATTGGCCTGGTGGGGTGCTGTGAAAGATTTAAGATAAACCATACGGTAAATGGCTCGGCCATCGGGGGTAAAAGTGCGGGCGGGTTCTGAAAACTCACCCGGTTTCAGCTTATCTACAATCATTTTAATTTCCGGAGGGAGGTCATCAAAAATCATCTTCTGACTACCGGTGGTTTCATCGGTAAAAAAACCACAATAGCCCTTGTTTCCTATATCGGCTGAGGCATAGCGTTTTACAGCAGTACACCAGTCTGTTTTCTTCTCATACAGCAAATCATAGGCGGAATCAATGCGTTTCTGGGTGGCGGTAAAATCGGCTGTGGTGTATTCTGCTCGAATGAGTATGTGCGAAGCCAGCACCCTCTCTCCCAGACGTTTACTCACTTTCATAAGATGAAACCCAAACGGGCTTTCAAACACAGGGCTGATAGAATCCGGCTTTAGTTTAAAGGCCATCCGTTCAAATTCAGGTACCATTTCACCCCGACCAAATTCAGGCAGCAAACCGTTATTATCTTTGGAACCGGGATCCTGGCTGTAGGTTTTAGCCAGTTTTTCAAAACTCTCACCGGACAATACGCGCATGCGCAGCATCTGCAGCTGTTCGCGGGCAAACTCTTTCGCTTCAGGAGAAACCGGCGGCTCTATCAGCAACTGTGCCACTTCCACCTCAGCCGGGATAATAGGGAGACTGTCATTTTGAATGTTATCATAAAACTGCTTCACCTCCTGAGGGCTTATTTTGACAGAGGAGGTGATTTTTCCCTCCATTTCCTGCGCCAGCAGCTGTTCTTTCATTTTAGGACGGATGTCTTCCCTTGTCTTCCCTATACTCAGACAAAGTTTTTCCCAGATACCGCTCCAAATCTGCCTGACTACCCGCCTGTCGCTGAAAGTAACGCAAACGGTTATCAATTTCAGCATCAATCCGCTCCTCAGAAAGCGGCAACGAGTCTATCTCTGCCTGATTCAGCATCAGTTTGCGGAGTATCAGTTTGCGGAGTACAAGACAGGAAAATTGCTGGCTATC
>JBEDNI010000114.1:0-6186 GCA_041170685.1 Bacteroidota bacterium
ATCTTATTGTTTTTTTTACAATATGCGTAAACTCTTTATCTTTGTTGTTAATTAATTATCTTCAGAACATGAAAAAAATATTTACCATGATGCTTTGGGTCGCTTCACTGAGTGGCTTAACAGCTCAAAAGAAAGTAACCTTCAAGGTAGACATGAATCAGTTTACCGGAGGCGCTTTTACCACCGTTTACGTGAGTGGCAATTTTAACAGCTGGTCAGGTAACTCAAATGCACTTTCTGATGCCGATGCAGATGGTGTTTGGGAAGGCACAATCGACATATCGGCTGATTCCTTTGAGTTCAAGTACACCATGGACAACTGGAGCAAGCAGGAAAACCTTACCCAGGGCTCATCCTGCACGAAAACCACCAGTGGTTACACCAACCGTTTTGTAAAACTGACAGGTGACGTTACCCTCGACAAAGTATGTTTTGAAAGCTGCGCTGCCTGTGTACCCTCTAACAAAAAAGCGGTTACATTCAATGTGAACATGAAGCAATACACCGGCTCGTTTACGAATGTGTATGTAAGCGGCACCTTCAATTCCTGGTCCGGCAACAGTAATCAGCTTACAGACAGCGACGGTGATAAAATTTACTCAGGTACTTTTGACATCACCGCCGATTCCATTGAGTACAAATTTTCACTAGATAATTGGGCGGCCGAAGAAAAACTGACTTCCGGAACTGAGTGTACCAAAACCTCCGGGAACTACACCAATCGTTTTGCAAAAATTTCCGGCTCAAAAGTGCTGCCCAATGTATGCTGGGAAAGCTGCAGCGAGTGCACCAATGACGTTACCTTCAAGGTTGATATGAACAAATATAAAGGCGGTTCATTCACTACTGTTTTTGTAAATGGTTCTTTCAACGGCTGGTGTGGTGGTTGTAACCCCATGAGCGATGCTGACAAAGACGGTATCTGGGAAGTGAAACTGCCTTTGCCCCAGGATTCCATCGAATACCTGTTTACACTCGATCAGTGGACGGTGAAAGAAGCCATGAAAGAGGGTTCTTCCTGCACCAAAACCACCGCAGGATATACCAATCGTTTCCTCAAAATCAGCGGTGCAACTGTATTGAATGCCATCTGTTTCGAATCTTGCGAGAGCTGCGCCAACACCAAAGAAAAAGCCAATGTAACCTTCAAGGTAGACATGTCTAATTATAATGGAACATTCACAGCTGTAAACATTAACGGCTCGTTTAATAGCTGGTGCGGTACCTGCAATCCGATGACAGATGCCAACAACGATAAAGTTTATGAAATCAGCCTGCCCCTGAATGCTCTGGACACATTTGAATATCTCTTCACCCTTGACGGATGGGCAGTAAAAGAAACCTTCAAAGGTGACGAAGGCTGTACCAAAACCACAGGCAACTTCACCAACCGCCTGCTTACGGTTGCAAAAGATTCTACCCTGCCTTCTTACTGCTGGGAAAGCTGCGGCATTTGCTTGAGTGCCGGCAACAAAAACATCAGCAACCGCGGCATTCAGGTATATCCCAATCCTACCAACTCAAACATCAATGTGTTTGCTCAGTTTACCGAAGCAGTAAACGGCAATATCAGCATTATCGATGTATTGGGTCAGGAAGTATATCGTGCTTCTTTCACCGGAAACTCCGTGAATTCTACCATCGACATGCGTGCGCTGAAGTCAGGGGTTTACATGGCTGTAATACAGACAGGAAAACACACCTACCGCGAACAGATATTTCTGAATAAATAAAAAATCATTTGGTTTGGTTTACAAAAAGGGAGGCCCAGTGCCTCCTTTTTTGTTTATGGGATATATTCAAACGAGCGAACTACCACCTCAAAGGGCTTTCCGTCGGATGGGGGCAACCCATTCAACAGCCAAAGATTCATACGCGCTCTTGTGGTAGCGCCCGGGGCAGGAATGATAATGGGGTTGGATACACGGCCACCTTCTATCTTGGTTCTAACCGGGTTGCTGAGATTGAAACTCCATGAGGCAATTGGGCTTCCTCCGGGATAAACGGACCCTGTATAGGAATTCCACGTAATCTCATCGGCCTGCCAATTGAACACATGGGTACTGGGCTGCTTCAATTTTGACACCAGCATTTGCGGTTTGAAAGATCGTTCACTGTATGCTGTAGGATTGTCGAATATCACCGGCTGCACAGAATACGTGAGGGTGAGACTGTCATTGGCCCTAAACCACTTTGAAAACTCAATATCCACTTCACTATTGGCCTGCTCTTTGAAGGAATTATCATCCCAGGTAAACAAACCCAACACGATATGCTCATTGATATTGGCCACATTGCTTTCCAGGCAAAACACATACGTTCCGTAACCCATGTTTTCCGTACAAATCACCTCACTGCTTTGCCAGCGCCCGTTGATGTAGGCAATGCGCAAATGCAACAATCCGTCCTTATCCACCCAAACCATGCTGTCGCTGCCGTTAAAGTAGTTAGGACCCGGCCCTACCGGTGTAGTACTGGACTTGATGTTCCACCCATATCCTGAAAACACAAAATCTCCTGAATCCCTTATAATTCGGTTTCTATTGGTCGGCGGATCTGATTGCTTACAGGTGGTAATGAATCCTATCAACAGCAATCCTGCTGCGGTAAATATGGATGTTGACTTAATCATGCTCATGGATTGTATTGTATTTGTTTTGACTCGGTACCAATGAAGAACCACATTTCACCCTCTGCCCTGAAGGGTTTCAAGTCTGCCCCTATATCGCCCAGTTCATTTGCCGGTATGGCAAAATTCACCTTTGATTGTCCCGATGCAGGAATATCTACTTTCCTGAAAGCACAGAGTTTCTTCACGGCCGGGGCAATAGGGGCATACTGATCGCGGTAGTATAACTGAACCACCTCTTTGCCGTCTCTAGTTCCTGTATTTTTTACAATAACACTGATGTAAAAAGTATCCCTTGTCTGGTTTACCTGCATATCGGCATACTGAAACTTGGTATAAGACAGGCCATAACCAAAATCAAACAAGGGGTTATATCCTTTATCCCCAAAATTCACATCGTTGTCTTCAGTTCGTTTGTGGTCGTAATGAACAATATCACCGTTGTATCTTGGATAGGTGAAAGGCAATTTACCGGACGGATTAACTTTTCCATACAGCATATCAGCCATTACCGGGGCGGCCTCATGCCCGGGGATGTAGGCGTGCACGACTGCATCTGCGGCTTCTACCCATTCGGTAATGATTCGGGGACGCCCCAGGCACAGCACCAATACCACAGGCACATGCATGGCCTTCAGGCGCTTTACCAGGTTTCTTGTATTTTCATCCACCGGCAGCTCCAGCTGATGGATGTTTCCGGGAATTTCTGTGGCCGGGGTTTCTCCGAGGCACAATACAGCCACACTGGGCTTGCTTTTCAGGGCACGTTTGCACGATACAGGATCCGCTGTATTAACAAAAACCACCTTATCTGCTGCCACCGATTTCATTGCAGACAAAATGGTGGGCTTAGTTGCATCTATATATCTTTCATCCTGCCCTAGCCAGGTTTGGGACCAAGCGCCGTTCAACATTGTAATACTGTTGGCAGCATTGCCAAAAACCAGCACCTTATCTTGTTGTTTAAGCGGCAACACCAATTCAGCAGACCCTGTAATGCGGGGCACATTTTTAAGCAGCGTGAGCGATTCCGCAACGGATTCGGCTGCAACGGATGTAAAACCAGGGGATGCAAACAGCGGATAATAAGTGCGGACATAATCCGCATCCCATTTTTCCAAACCGAGTTCCAGTTTGAGTTTTATTATTCTTTTAACGGCCTGATTGATGCGGCTTTCCGGCACTTCCCCCGATTTTACCAGATCCAGCAACAGTTCATTAAACTGAAAATCATTGGGGGTCATACTCATATCAATGCCGGCCATCACTGCCATTTTAACGGCTTCGCGCAGTGTAGGTGCCACGCGGTGCAGGGTATGCAGTTTATAAATGTCTTCCCAGTCCGTAACAGCCACCCCTTCAAAACCCAGTTCATTCCTGAGCAGCTGCGTTAATATCTGTGGATTGGCATGCACAGGAACACCATTAATCTCGGCAGAATTGATCATGACAGTCTTGGCCTTAAGCCGAATGGCTTCCTGAAAGGTTGGAAGAAAATACGCCCTGAGCTCACGGTCCCCAATCCAGGCCGGGGTGCGGTCTTTACCACTTAACGGATAACTATATCCTAAAAAATGTTTCATGCAGGCCGCTACCTGCAATTCACCGATTTTTTCTCCCTGGTATCCTGTTATACAGGCGTGTGCCATGCGGGTTGCCAGGTACACGTCTTCACCATAGGTTTCAAAAAACCGCGACCAAAGCGGCTGACGGCCCAGATCCAGCACAGGAGAGAAATTCCAGGGGATACCGGAAGCGCGGGTTTCATACGCCGTAATCTTTGCAGCGGCCTTCACCAAGGCCGGGTTCCAGGTTGCCGCCTGCCCTATCTGTTGCGGAAATAGGGTGGCCCCTATGGTATAGTTGGCCCCATGTATGGCATCAATGCCGTAAAGTACCGGTATATTGTGGCCTGAGTACAATCGGTTGGCTTGCTGTACGCTGTCAATAATACTGATCCAGCGCGCGCGCGTGAGGGCATGAAAACCGCAACCGCAGTTCAACACAGAGCCGACCCTGTATTTGCTGAATGCCAGTCGCAGTTTGGCTGTATCAAGTGCAAGGGGATCCTGCAATTCACATATTTTTCCCTTACAGAGCACCCCCAGGTCTATTTGCGACATCTGCCCGATTTTAGCTTCCAGATTCATCACTGAGAGCAGGGAATCTGCCTTTTTATCAATGGATATTTGGGCATTTATTGTATTAAATACAATAAGTAAACAGGATAAACCTATACAAAACAATTTTTTCATCGGGCTACTATTTTCGGATTAAACGTATATCATCCATGTATACATTGCCATCTGCCTCAAATTGTATGATAAACTGCTTTATCATGGCAGGATTGGCGTTGAACCTTTCAAACGGAAATTCAGAAAGCGGAATAATGGCAGCAGTCCACCCACCGGGCAAGATTTTATTGCCCATCAGAAAACGGGGTGAAAAGCCAATAAAACACTGGGCTCCGGTGTAATCTTCCAGGGCCAGGGCCAGCGGCAAGGTTTTCAGGGTATCGGTTTCAGATCGCAACATGATTTGGATAGCCGCTGAATCCAGGATAGCTGATATATCTTTGGGTTGCCAGTTATCCCATCCTATGCCCATCCCAATCCACTTGCAACCGCCTGCAATTTTATCCCATTGGGCATGCAAACAATATTTACCTGTTTTGGGTAAGTGCTCGGATTTGCTGAGCGATACGCACGCCTTTTCTTTGGAAAACCAAACTTCTGAACCCATCGATTCATCAAAAAGATTCAGGGCGCTAAAACCGCCGATTAGTGGGACCGCATCAACAGCGGGCTCATCATAGAGCAACTGCTTTTTCATTCGCAGGGCAGTGCCTTTTATCTGCACCGTATCCAGGTCATTAGACAAGGTATCTTGTGCAGTGGCCGAAACCTGCGCAATCAATACAAGGCATGCTAAAAAAGCCAATCTCATCAGAGCTCCAGGGGTGTTTTGTCGGTAAAAATGAGGTAATCAATTTTGGTGCTTCCGGCACCCATGGATGGATTGGCCAGGTGCAGCATGGAAATAGTCACTACCCGGTTGGGGTTATGCCGGTTGTTGCCATTATTGGGGGCAGGCTGCCCGTTCACCAGGTGTATCAAATCGCTATATTTAACGGACACCATTTTCCAGCCCTGCCAGTTCACAATAATTTCTTTGTCAAACTGATCGTCTGCAGTTACGTCAAACACATTGTTGTTGTTGTCATCTTCCTTAAACTGAAACAAAACCCTGCTGGGGTTGGCAACATTAGGATCTCCATATATCAGGCAATTGAAATACACATCCTCGGGAATGGTACTAAGCGACAGGGTATTGGCACCATACGCCGATGCCGGAAAATCAATGAGACCGATAAGCCAGTCCCAGGTTACGGTGCCCGCCATATTCAGGTAGTTTTTACCCTGCACTGAAAAAGCATCCCCTTTCACCTTGAAATCCATATTGGCACCCGATTGTATAAACGTATTCCACTTGGGATTAAGGCCTGTCTCAAAGTCTGCAATCATCAGTCCCTGGGGTATTCTTTGGCCATTGACGCC
>JBEDNI010000115.1:0-7463 GCA_041170685.1 Bacteroidota bacterium
GATAATGGTAGTTTTCGTAAAAAAATCCTTATTATTGCAACATAATTCAAAAAATGAATAAAAACGTATTAGCGGCTGTTTTGGGAGTACTTCTCATTGCTTCCATCGGCGGAAATGCTTATTTCTACTCAAAAAAAGGCGAAACTGCTAAAGCTGTTCAAGAGAAACTACAGGTTTTGCAGATGAAAGATTCATTGCAACGTGAACTTCAAAGAATGGAAGATTCATTGCGACCTCTACTCAGCAGCTATCAGGAGGAGAATGCTCGCCTTACCGGTAAGATAGAAGATCTTGAGGGACCCAATAATCCCAAGGTGGTTGAATTGATGGGCCAAATAAATTCTTTAAGAGCCATCATTGCTCGCTCAGGCGTTCCCACATCCACAAGCACAGGAAAAACTGCGTCACTCAGCAAAGAAGATCAGAAAAAGCTGGCCGAGTTGAAAAAACAACTGGAAGAGAAGCAAAAAGAAATATCCGACTTAATGGAAAAGATTGCTGCGCTTACCAAAGAGGTTGAAGCCGAAAAAGCCGGTAAAGTAGCATTAATCGAGGAAAATACTGAGATGAAAGATCGCATGAACAAAGGTGCTATTCCTCAGTTCGGCACGCTGCTCACGGTCGGAATTGGTAAAAAGGGTGGAACTCAAGTTGAGAATACGAAAGCTAAATCCGCCGAAAAATTGCGTGTAACTTTTGATGTTCTTGAAAATTCTTTCATCAAAGAACCTGTGGAAGAAGAGGTAACCATCAGAATTATTGGTCCTGAAGGTGAAGTTCTCACCTCCGGAAACAAAGGTTTTGCAGATAAAAGCAGTCTGTTTAGCATTAAACAAACCATCATTTCTGACGGTGAAAAGAATGTTGTAAAATGGTATTATCCTGCTTCCGGAACCCTGGCAGGAAAACTTAAAAAAGGAAAATACAGCACAGAACTTTGGACAAGGGGATTGCTCAAGCAAAAAAATACATTTGAGTTATACTAAGATTAAAGTAAATATAGAAATCCCCGGCTAAGTCCGGGGATTTTTTATTAATTCCAATTTTAAATTACCCAGGTTCCTTTTAAGGCTCCAGTCATCCTGTTGTTGCGTATTTTTATCATTATACAATAAACGTTCACCGGTTTTGATGCTGGCCCAAAAAGTGAGGGGAGGGGTGAAACCTGTTTTTACAAATCCTAAAGAAAAGTAGGTTTTTCCGTCAGTCCATTCCCTGTCAGCGTAAGTCATAAGGTGTGCGATATTGTATTGCAAGCAAAAGGCCTGTATTACTTTTTCCAGGCCACCAACAATTCTGATACCTGTTTTACAGGCAAATCGGGTAAGTTCCGAACTATGATACGTGGCAGACTTATCGTTAGTTAGAAAAGTTCTGCGTTTAGCAAAAAGTGCGACACCCAGTAACTCTTGGTTGAAATAAATTCCGTATTTATAGTAGGAATTAATGTGGCCTGCGGTATGATAGTTTTCGAGAAATGCTGCTGCAGTTATTTTGTCAATTCGTTTAATTTTACATGCCCTGCCGTGGATTCGCTGAGTTTGTCCCGTGAGCGCCTTTAGCCGGTTTATTACCGCATTACTCCTAAATTTCCATACATCTTCATGTATAATTATGGTGTATCTATCAGAGTTGACAATATGACTCATTATGCCCATTGGAACAAACACTACATCCGGTCCTTTAGGATGGATATAATAAAAGTCACTTTCCCTGCTTACATATCCGAGGCCGGTAATTTCCTGAACGAATGACTGAAAATCGGCCATGACGGCTTACCTGATTATATTTCCATGTTACTCAATGCATCGGGCGAAGTATTTTCATCCGGGTTGTATTGTTTGCCAAACCATCCCAATATTTTTATTTTCAATTTTTCATTGAGTAGGTACATGGCAGGCACCAGTATCAGTGTAAGGAAGGTAGAAAAACCAAGACCGAATATCATGGTCCAACTTAAAGGCCCCCAGAACGCTACACTGTCACCACCTAAATAAATATGAGGGTTAAATTCGCTAAACAACCGGGCAAAATCCATGTTAAGACCTATTGCCAGGGGAATCAAACCCAGTATGGTGGCCCCTGCAGTTAGCAATACCGGCGTCATCCTTGTGCGTCCGGCTTCGATGATAGCTTCATGCAATGGAACACCCTTCGAACGCAACAAGTCTGTAAATTCCACCAGCAATATACCGTTTCTCACAACGATGCCTGCGAGAGCTACTACCCCAATACCGGTCATAACTACCGAGAAATCCATATCAAAAATGGCAAAACCTAGCAGAACACCAATAATCGAGAAGAAGATGGCCGTTAAAATCAAAATGGGTTTGCTTGTTGAATTAAACTGGGTCACAAGTATGAGAATAATAAGCCCTATGGAAGCGAGCATGGCCATACCCAGAAAGGACTGTGTCTCTTTTTGCTGTTCCTGTTCTCCGGTCATAATAATTTCCACGCCATCCGGATTTTCAAAATTATCGATGGCTGACTGAACCTGGTTAACCACCTCATTAGGGGCGTAGCCGGGTAAAGCATTACTAGCCAGTGTTATTACGCGTTTTTGGTTCAGGCGGTTTATTCCGCCATAGGTATTACCATATTCAACGGTCGCGACGGAAGAAAGCGGTACTTGTCTCAACATGCCGCCCATATTCATGTCGCGGTAAATAATTTTCATGTTCAACAGAGCATCCAGGTTGTTGGATTGTTCTTTATTTACCCTCACCATGATGGGATAATCCTCGTTCTCGTCTTTAAACTTGCTAGCTTCGGCACCGAAAATGGAATTTCGCAATGCCATACCAATCTGTGCGGTGGAAATCCCTTGTCTGTTAGCCCTTTCACGGTCTATTTTAACAATAATTTCCGGCTTACTACTAATAAAATCACTCTTGAGTTCTTCTACACCCGGAATCTGCAGATTGTCGAGGTAGGTTTTTAAATTCCCTGCAGTTTTTACTAGGGTATTAAATTCATCACCGCGAATTTCAATATTAACAATTTTGCCAACTGGGGGGCCGTTTCTTTCAGGTTCAACTACGATATCTATGCCGGCTATGGGTTTGATCCCTTTGCGTATTTTCTCAAGTAATTCCTGGGTGCTTTTTCCTCCGCGTTTGCTAAATTCAACAAAGGCAACGGTTATTTTTCCTTTGTTGCTGGCTACGGAACGATCACCGCTGTTGGGATCTGTTGCGCCTACCGCCACATTGGAAATAATACTTTCCACCACGGGGTTTGATTTGCCGGTTAAACCAAATACATCGCTTTCAATCCTTTTGACAATGCTATCTGTAAATTTAGCAGAAGTGCCTACCGGAGCAGTTACGTAGATGTAAGTGAAATTGGGTTCTGCCTGCGGAAAAAACACTACACCGGGCCTTCGAAGCCCAGTAATGATAAAGGAAGCAATCATCAAGGCAAATGTTCCCAGCAATAAAAAAACTGGCCGTTTGCCTACAAGTGCCCAGGTAATAACTCGTTTATAGGAATTCTGAACTCTGGGCCATGTTTTATGCTGGAAGCGATATATTACCGACTTAAGCCAGAAATGGTGAATAGCATAAAGAAGGAACAGTACCACAACGAAATTGCCCATTCCAACTCCTCCAGTTAGATAGCCCAGAATGGTAAGTATTAAAAATACCAGCCCTGTTTTTTTAAATCCTCTGGTAACAGTGGGTTTTTTATCCGGATCTTCTTCGCTGTGCGCCATGAAATCCACTGCAAAAACGGGATTGATGATGTAGGCAACCAATAAAGAAGCCAGCAGTGTGATAATTAAGGTCACCGGCAGATAGAACATGAATTTTCCGACAATTCCCTGCCAAAAAGCAAGGGGTACAAACGGAGCCAGGGTGGTGAGTGTTCCGCTAAGTACCGGCAGAAATACTTCACCGGCTGCTTTCTTGGCTGCAATTACAATCGGTATTTTCCCCTTGCTTTGGGTGAAAATTCGATGAGTGTTTTCAATGACCACAATGGCATCATCCACCACAATACCCAAGGCAAGCAGAAAGCTGAACAATACAATCATATTTAGACTGAAACCCAAGGTGGGCATTACCAGGAAGGCAAGAAACATGCTCAAAGGAACACTGAGTCCAACAAAAATAGCATTGGTTGCACCCATGAAAAACATGAGAATAATGGTTACCAGAATAAACCCTATAATAATCGTGTTTATGAGGTCATGCAGTGTAATTCGTGTTTGTGTGCTTTGGTCACCTGTAAAAACCACCTTCACATTTTCAGGGAAAACTTTGGTTTTGTAAAGGTCGTCGATAATGGCGTGGCATTTGTCACTCGCTTCTATCAGGTTTTCGCCTGATCGTTTGATAATGTTGAGGGTAATGACCGGATTACCTTCCAGCCTGGCATAACTTTCTTTTTCCGCGTATGCATCTTTTACTTCGGCCACATCTCTCAGATAGAGTATGGCACCGGCACCACTGCGGATAACAATATTCTCAACATCGGCTTTGGTTTGAAATTCACCGCTCACACTGAGCGAGCGTTTCATGCGGTCTACGTCAATATTGCCGCCGGCTATTCGCATATTCTCGAATTGTATGGCACGGCTCACATCGTCCAAAGCAAGGCCTGCTGCACCCATTTTAGCCAAATCGAGGTTTACCTGTATTTCCCTGTCAAGTCCACCAACCATGTCGACGCGCGTAATCTCAGAAAGACTTTCCATTCGGTCTTTGGCGGTTTCAGCATATTTTTTCAGGGTTGATAAATCATAATTACCACTAATATTTACATACAGAATGGGCATATCACTGAAGTTTACCTCCATTACGGTAGGGTCTGTCTTCAGGTCGTTGGGAAGCTCTGAACGGGCTTTGTCTACTTCGTCTTTTACTTTTCGTTTGGCTTCATCCACCTTAACGTCAGTATTGAATTCCACCGTAATAATGGAAAAATCCTGAATACTCTGACTTTTTAATTTTTTTACACCGCTGATTGATTTAATTTTCTTCTCGATGGGCTTTGTAATCAGGTTTTCAATGTCTTTGGGGGAAGATCCCGGATAGATGGTCTGAACGTAAATGGTTGGTATTACGATATCCGGAAAACGCTCTTTAGGCAGCTTAATGTATGACAGAATGCCTGCTAAAGATAAAAAAACAGTGAGGATGTATATGCTGGTCTTGTTGTCAATACTCCAGCTGGTGGGTTTAAACTCCTTAAATGGGTTCATGTTATGATTATTTACCTGCCGCTTCTATAATCTGTCCGTCGTTCAATTCCTGATAACCCGTCACAATGATTTCATCACCAACGTTTAGTCCTTCTAGAATTTCAGTTCTAAGTTCACCTGTTCGGCCTGTTTTTACATTTCGCTTAGAAGCTATCGCTTTCCCATTTTGCATTGTTTTTACCATGACATACTTTTCATCAACTCCTGAGGTTATGGCATTGGTGGGAACAGTTACAGCTCTTTCACTGCGGTAATCAGCAATTTTTAATTTGGCAAGCATATTGGGCTTTATATCATTTACACCATTGAGTCTGATTTCAATTTTAAAGGACCGGTTCAGTGGGTCTATTACCTTAGACGCGAATGAAATGTTACTTTCTATGGTTTTATTAATATCGGAAAATACCACTTTCACCTTATCACCTTTATTGATTTTGCCGGAATAAGACTCGGCAACGTCTGCCACGACTTTAAGATTGCTAAGATTGACCACCTTGAACATAGGTATGCCCGGAGCCGCCGCCTGACCAATTTTGGTGTCAACACTTTCTACAGTTCCGCTGATGGGTGCTTTTATGATATACATGGAGAGCTGTGCATCCAGGGTTGACAGATTTTTTTCCAGGGCTTCTTTTTGGTTCTTGGCAGATAGATATTGAATTTCAGTGCCAACACCCTGTTGCCACAGTCTTTTTTGTTTTTCAAATAGGGTAGTGGCAAATGAAAGCTGCTGCTCTAGTTGTCCACGGCTTTGCCTGAGCGTACTGTTATCCATGTAGGCCAGGGCCTGACCCGCAGCTACAGCATCTCCGGGTTTTACCAAAACCTGTGTTACAGTTCCGGGAAGCTGTGCTGTTGCAATGGTGCTTTGTTCTGCATCTGCTTTTCCTTCAATACTGAGATACGATTCAAAAGCAGCAGCAATGATGGTTTCTGGTTTCAGTTTCAACTAATTTACTTTTTTCTTTCACCGGTTCGAGGATCGCAATTTCACCTTCCAGTTTTTTCGCTTCATTCTGAAGGGCGGTAATTTGTCTTTTGATTTTCTCCAGCGCTTCTCTCTTTTGCTGTACGCTGCTCTTCTTCTCCCCGCAGGCGCCCAAAAGCAGCCCAAAGGTTAGCAGTATGGAATATTGTATTTTCATGTTTATAATTAGGGTTTTAGAATTTCTTGTCCGAGGGCTTTTTTAAGGTCAATTTTGGCCATTACCAGGTCATA
Source organism: Bacteroidota bacterium (assembly GCA_041170685.1). Lineage (GTDB taxonomy): Bacteria > Bacteroidota > Bacteroidia > NS11-12g > UBA955 > RGEC01. The sequence continues at coordinate 6,429 of JBEDNI010000115.1, forward strand.
CAGGGCATTTAGATAATTGGTCTGACCTGTTTTAAGATCAGTTTCTGCCTGCAGTAGTTCAAGTGCACTGCCAACTCCTTCTTTATATTTAAATACTGTGCTCGCATATATGTTGCTGGCCAATTGTACATTTTGTTTTTGAACTGCAACCATTTCCAGTTGGGTAAGGTAAGTTTTCATTGCATTGTCATATTCCATATTGGCTGCGTTCTGGAAGGTTTTCAAATCATTCATTGTTTTGTTTCTGCGAAGTTTAACTTCAGCAATAGCAGCCTTGGCTTTTAATCCATCAAACAATGTCATGCTAAGATTTAAGCCAAATGCGGTACTGGGAACCCAGTTGTTGTTGGGAGAGAGGTTTGACTCAAAGAAGTTGAATGAAGGTCGCTGTGTGGTTTGCTGATGCTGTAAGAATCCTACAAGTGTGGGGAATTTACCAACCTTATAGCGTTTTTCTTCCAAAAAACTAATGGAAAGCGTTTGATTGAGCAATTGATATTCCATTCTGTTTTTTATTTCAAATGTTTCGTTTCCGGCAGGGATGTTTTTATCCAGCGTTTCCAGATCATCTGTTAATACAATGGGATTCTGAACAGGCATGCCCATTTGAATTTTCAAAATATTCAGCGATGCAGACATGGCAAGTAATAGTTTTTCTTTCTGGACTTTTAAGTTAGTAAGACTGAATTCCAGCCGCTGTACATCCAGTTTTTCGGCAAATCCTTCTTTATTTAAAGCTTTTACATCATTTAAACTCTTTTCCAATAAGGTGATGTTGCTGTTGAGCAGGGCAATGTTCTTTTGTAATGTTAATGACATTAAATAAGCCTTGGAAACGCTCAATGCTACATCCTGTTTGGTTTTTGCAGCCATGGTCCTGCTCACATTCATTACTTCTCTTGCCGCTTTTAGACCCAGTAAAAATGTGCCGCTGTAAATGAGCTGATTCATGCTTAAAGTTGCATTAGAAGCTATGGGCTGCTGAAATTGAAGAAAAACGTATTCAGGGGCCCCCGGACTAGGGACGAAGTTTTT
>JBEDNI010000116.1:0-6017 GCA_041170685.1 Bacteroidota bacterium
ATTTATGCCCATTTATCATGCCGCTAACCTAGGGGCTGATTGAGCTACACGTCACAAGCAACCCAGATATAGGCCGCGGTTGTTTTACCCTTCATCCCTAATAACTTGGCGATAACTTTTCCCGAAAACCAGGAGGCCTTAAAGAAAAGTTTAACCCATGCGGGCTGTGAAGCGTAGTTTTCGAGCCAGATACTGAAATTACACCAGTATCCACCCTGTACCTGCTTCCCTCCCAGCCCTGCCAGCATGCGCTTCAACAATTCGGGATCCATGCAAGGGATAAAATGCTTGTCATAATTTTCCTTGTCAAACTTGCGCTGAAACCAGCCGTTGATGCCGGTAAAATTGGGCAGTATCAGAAAAAGTCTGCCACCGGATTTCACATATTTTACGTGGGCCTTCAAAATGGCTTGTGTATCCTCAAAATGCTCAATCAGTCCAATGGAAAAAACAAAATCAAAGGTTTGGTGCGCCGGCTCAGCGGCCAGAATATCGGCCTCTTTCCATTCCAGTGCATCCTTGCCAAGGTGATTGGCACTCAGAAACCGGTGCAGCAATGATTCATCAATAAAATAATCAACCAGAGAACACGGCAGACCCAGATCACGCTGCACGTGAATGGAAAATGTACCGGGAAACCCGCCCAGTTCGCATGCATGCTTGAATGACTTTCCGGTTAATACTTCTTGAAAAAGACGGGTAAAAACGTATTCGGTTCTTACCGGTTTTTCAAACTCCTCTATCTTGCTGTGCCAGTAATCTGACCAAAATTTGCGGGTGGTGAGTTCCATGGGTGATGATGAAAAAAGCGGCGCCGTTCGGCGCCGCTGTGAATGATTATTTTACCAAGGTCATTTCATTGAGAAGGTGTCCGGCACCACCCAGTTTATCCATAATAAACAGGGTGAAACGAATATCAACGCTGATGGTGCGCTGAACGGCAGGCATAAACCCAAAGTCACTGGCAATGGCCTCCCAGTTTCCGTCGAATGCGGTGCCAATCAGTTCGCCTTTTCCGTTGATTACAGGGCTACCGCTGTTACCGCCCGTAATGTCATTATCGGTGAGGAAGCAGGTATGCAATTCGCCGTCTTTGTCTGCATACTGCCCATAATCCTTGCGGCGGATAAGATCCAGTAATGCAGGGGGTGCGTCAAATTCAAAATCACCGGCCTTGTACTTCTCCAGATATCCCTTTGCGGTAGTGAATTCCTTGTATACAACACCATCCTTTGGATCGTAGTTCAACACCGTGCCATAGGTCATACGCATGGTTCCATTGGCGTCGGGGGCCATAACCTTATCAGGATTCATTTCGCTTAATCCGGCTAAAAACAAACGGTCTGCACGGGCCTTTTTCGAGTTGATTTCGTCATAAACAGGTTTCAGATCTCCATTCAGTTTAGCGTTGTAACCACTTACGATAGCAAAAATAGGGTCCTTGGTTAAAGTGCCTACTTTAGGGGCTTTCATAAACTTGGCCAGCTTGGCTTTTTCAGTGAACATGCTGCTTTTCCATAGGTAATCTGCGAGCTTGTTGTAATCTCGCTTGTATTTGGTTACCAGGTTATTTAAACTAATTGGCAAATTAGCATGGTCTAAATCTTCATACAAATGACGCAAAACCGCTGATAACACTTCCTTCTCAATGGGAGCATGAAATTCCTTGAACATTTCATCCAGCATGCCCGACATTCTTTCAGCTGTCTTAATTCCCTCCGGTCCCATTTTTCCGTCCTTGGCATCGCGCAGCAGTGCAGAAGACTGCAGGGCAAACGCCATGGGCTGGCTATTGGCAATACCATCCTGCAAATACACCGGATATAACCCATACTGATTCAGCTTCTGATAAACTTCATCGTACAGCGATGTCACCTCGCCATACACGTCCTGTTTATTATTGGCTTTCACCCATGCTTCAAATTCAAGTTCTACTTTTTTACGGGCCGCAAAAATCTCGGGCTTGCTGAGCTCTCCGGCCTCCCCGTTGAACTTATTCCAGTAGTTACCCAAACCTGCGAGTCTATCACTATACATCAGTCTGATGGTGGCATCCTGTTTCATGTATTTCTCATACACGTCCATGATGTCACGGCGAACCTGCACACGCATAGGACGCTCTTTGCCACCCAGGTAGCGCACACCTTCACTGTAAGTGTAGCGGGTGGTGCGGCCGGGATAACCCATGATCATGGCAAAATCACCGGTTGATGTACCTTTCAGACTCACCGGGAAAAACTTTTTGGGCTCGTAGGGCTTGTTGTTTTTGTTCATGTCGGCGGGCTTATTGTCGGTGCCGGAATAAATGCGAAACATGCTGAAATCGCAGGTGTGACGGGGCCAACGCCAGTTGTCGGTTTCCCCACCGAATTTACCTACGTTTTCAGGTGGCGTGCCTACCAGACGAATATCACGATACACCTCGTAATACATGGCTAGAAAGCGATTTCCACCCCAAAAAGGCACCAGTTCCACGATATAGTTAGCCTTATCATCGCCCAAGGTTGCCTCCAGCTCTTTTTTAGACCTGCTCACCGATTCCATCACGGCTTTGTTACGGTCGGCTTCGGTCTTGTTTATCGCTATGCCATTTAGCACCTGCTCTGTAACATCTTCCACCTTGCGCAGCAATCCGATGTTAAAATTGGCGGGGCGCTCCTCCTCTTTGGATTTGGCCCAGAAACCATTGCTGAGAATATTGTCCTGGGGTGTGCTAAGCTCCTGTATAGCGCCATAGCCGCAATGGTGATTCGTAAGAAATAAACCTTCTCGGCTGATGATTTCGCCGGTGCAGAACATGCGGCCCTGTTTGCTCATGAGGCGTACTACAGCGTCTTTGAGCGAAGCGTTGTTGATACTGTAAATGTCTTCTGCAGTCAGCTTCAGGCCTTTGGCCTGCATAGGATCTTGCAGTTTTGCCACCATGGTAAGCGGCCACATGCCTTCATCGGCACGCAATCCCATTGTGCTGAACACAGCAAGCAATAAAGAAAATATGGTTTTTTTCATAGGTTTAAAGGAATTGCAAAGATGCAAAATTTTAAGCAAAGCAGGAATTGGCAAACCTGAGAACTTTATCGTATTTTTGAGGTAAATAATGAAAACAAACATCGGAAAAACAGACCGCCTGTTGCGCGTTATCGTTTCAATCGCTTTGTCGGTATTCTATTTCACCGGAACCATCGGGGGAATCGTTGGGTTGGTTTTGTTGCTGATAGGCGGCGCACTGCTGGCTACCGCATTTCTTCGGTTTTGCGGTATTTACGCCTTGTTGGGCATCAATACATGCAAGCTACCTCCACAAAACAAGTGAGTCCTGAAAACCCCTATTTAAAACATTGCTGATCAGTATTATCACCCTCACATCAACTGCAAATTAGCTGAGATAATGGCGATCATTTTGGATTCTCCTTTCTAGTAGACCCCATACACACGCATGGAGGTTACCGTAATTCGGCCGCCTGTGCATCCACCAAGGCCGAGTACACCCGATAAAACAACGTTCCCTGACGTTGTGCTAGCCCCGGAAACAGATACCTTGAACGGAAAAACCCAGCCCGTATTGCCGGTGCCCCCTCCGGTCACACTTCGCCACGCCTGTGTTGACTTGCTTGGACCACTGGGCAGGGCAATGGTTACCTCTCCATAATTGTATGTACCTCCGTTGGCCCCAATCTCCATATAACCCTCTGCTTCAGCAATGATACGGCTATAAGTGTTGGCAGCAAGGGAATAGGTTTTGATGGTTCCACTGCTGGTTCCGGTGCCACAAGGCGAGTAATTTACATTGATGTTGCTACTTTGAGATTCATCCGCATTCAACAATACCACAGTGCCTTTGGCGGCTGGAGATGATGATCCTGCATTTACCAGGGCAATCCATTTTGCCCCTTCCCAGTAATAAAAGAGATTGTCATCTGTATTGAACACCAGCAAACCGGCAGAAGGGCTTTTAATTGCCTGCATCTGAATCTTTGTCATTCTTGGAAACAACACCCCTTTTTGGGTTGAATTTACCTGAAATACCGCTGCTGTATCCACTTTAGATGTACCAATGGCCACAGGCCCTTTAGGGTAATAACTTAGCACACTGTCTTGTTTCCAGTTGGCTGTGTCACCATCAGCCACACTAAAGGTTACCGAATTCCCTTTGGTAATTTCAAGGGTTCTGTCCATTTTGCTGGCAGTTATTACAAGTTGTTGAGAATCAGCATCCGTGATGTTTCCTCCCCCATTGCTCAGGGATATTTGATTGCCTTTTTTGGTCAGAACCTGTAGCTCGTTCACAGCACTGCTGTCTGGCAGGTTAATTATGCCCCCTCCCTGACTGAGGATAATTCTACCCCCGTTTCGGTTGATGTTTTGCAGCTCGTTGATAGCGCTGCTATCCGGAACTGTGATAATACCACCACCTTGATTCAGTATAATCCTTCCCCCAATTCTGCTAAGGCTTTGCAGCTCATTGGTGGAGCTGCTATCGGGTAAAAATAATGTTCCACCATTCAGGCTCAGCAGCAAACGACCACCCACGCGGGTAAGTTTCTGAAGTTCATTGGTCGACAAACTGTCTCCATCTGATACAGAAAACGAAACCGGTTTATAATTGCCAAGTTTCAGTTGCCTGTTGTTACCTATCACGGTCAGTTGCAGTGAGTCTGAACTGCTACCCGATGACAATGCATACGGCACACTCCAAAACTGTGTTGTGCCCATATCGGTATACACCGGTTTCCAGCCCCAGCGTGGTATTGAAGGCATTACACATACCTTTAGGTTGAAAAAATACTTGTCGCTGCCCCAGGGAATATCCGTGATCTTTTTGTACGTCCCGGATAGGTATTTGCCCTGACCTACTACCACGGTGAACATAGCATCGGCGTTGCTCATCACCTTGTGTTCATCCTGATACATCACGGTTCCGGTTGCAGTGCTTTTCAATATGGTGGTCTGCACCAATATGCTGCGTTTGGCCGCCAGGTTGCCGCTTCCATCTCGGGCCACTGCCTGGTACAGCATGCCGTTGGGTGCAGTCTGCGCCATTAGCCCGGTGCAACCCATGATAGCCGTAATCAAGGAAGCCCCCAAAGAGACAAATGGCTTTCTGTTCAATATAAATTCATTCAACATACCTGCAGTTATTTTCATTAAGGTGCTTCTTTGAATTCCAAAACACTGATATATAACACTCCGCTGCCCGCAGAAATGGTGGTTGCAGCCGGAAGCCACATAGGTGTTTTTTGTTCCCAGATGATGTACTCCGGCGACCATGAAACGCCAAAGCCATGACTCCACTGGTAACTTGCGTTCTGGGCCGAGAAACGCTGTGCTCTAACCATCAGCTTGTTTCCATTAATAACGATTGAATCTGATATATTTACCGGTGTTGTGCCTGCAGGACAATCAGCCACCGGCCTTGAATACACAAAACTCTCAATTTTCCACACCCTGCCGGTCGGAACCGTATCTGTCCTGCTGCTTACCAGCCGTGACTTCCCGAATTGAAGATTCTGGGCAATCAGTTTTTGACATATCAATGTCAAGAATAGTATGGTCAAGCACAATATTTTTTGCATATTATTTGTTTATTATTTGCTTTTTTATGGTGTTTCTTTAAATTCCAGTATGCTGATATACCTGACACCGGTTCCCGCAGCAAGGGTTGTACCGGAAGGCAACCACATGGGTGTTTTTTGTTCCCAAAGGAAAAATTCCGGACCGTATGTATCCGATCTCCACGGATGCCAAAGACCTGCAAACCGCTGTGCACGCACCGCAGTATTAAAACCATTTAGCACAATAGAATCAGATAAATTGATGGATGTAGAGCCGCCGGGACAATCGGCCAGTGTTCTGGAATAAACAAAACTCTCTATCTTCCATATTTTTCCGGTAGGTACAGTATCCTGCTTGCTTCCTACCAGCTTTGTAAGGCCAAATTGAAGGTTTTGAGCAGACAATAATCCTGTTTGACAACATATCAAAATGAGCATTATTGACTTTATATAATGACGCATTGG
>JBEDNI010000117.1:0-6709 GCA_041170685.1 Bacteroidota bacterium
CTTATAGTCCTGTTGAGTCAATACAACCCAGTCATCACCATGTAAATCTGATTCCTGTACTGCTTCAGGAACCATTTTATACAGGACATGATGACTTGTCTCTATGGATATCGAGAGCGGCACTAAACAGCGGTCACAACTTAAATTAACCAGGCCAGTAATTACCAAATTTAAATTAAGCAAGTTTACTGTTTTCTCCAAAACAGCGGTTACGGCTATGTCGGCACCCAAAACATCCTCATTACCAAATATCTCAAAGAACTTCTTTTCAAGCCTGTACTTGAATTCGTGAATGCCGTCTTTTAGCTTAACGAATTCAATGTCAAATTCCTCCAGACTTAAACTTGCGTCTTTCAAAACGAACGGCAAAAATAGGGATTTATCCATAAAATTACAACCATTTTATGAAATATCGTGATATCAAAACAAAAGTCCCGGCCTATTCAGACCGGGACTTATATTGTTATTTAATGATGATTAAAACTCCCAAAGATCATGCTCAAAAATAAACAGATCATTTTTAATGTTTTCTGCTTCCAATAACATAGCAATGGGATCTTGCTGATATTCCGTTCTCATGCTCAGATAACGATCATCCCAGTCTGTAGTTTTTACTATGTAGCTGTCAAATAACCGGTAATGGTTGAAGAGATCATCCCAGCTAATGCGCATAACATCATTGTAGCGGTTGAAAACCTCAGACTTTGCCAGTGTAGGCCTTAAATCATCCATTTTAATCCAAAATAACGGCAATTCATAGGTTTGGCCATTGGGGAACTTCTCTTCATACATGGGAGCTATGGCAATGATCCTGGGGCGTAATTCACTATGCTTGTAATCAAAGAGCCAGTCTTCCATAATCTCGAACCTTACAATTTTCTCCCATTTGAAGATATCATAGTAAGCGGTGTCTACCAAATCTTCGTTATCCTCTGGGTTTCTCCAGTTTTGGATTTGTGTTACTACCAGCTTTGAACCTTCTTTGTAGCAATCTTCCGGCGTTTTTACCCTGTTTAGAGAATCTGTCCAGTAGCCACGAACAAGTCCTTTGGTTGCAGCTTCGTAAATAATCTGGGTTACGGGGTTTTTAGGCCATGTGAAAGAACGATTCATTTTTTGGCGACAGTCAATTCTTCTCCAAATACGGCGACGAAACTTGAGATCGGCCTCACGCAGAAAAGGATAAGGAACTACAACCGCATCGTCTATTCCGGGACGGCCATCATTGGTAGTAAAGGGCGTTTCTCTGTGAAAAGCAGGTGCATCATCATAATGAGTTCCAATGGTAGGTACTGCCAGAGTTGGCGTAGTGCCTGCCCCGCTGCCCGTTCCAGAACCGGCACCAGAACTTGTTCCGGTTGAACCGGAAGAAGAACTCCCTGAAGATGACGAACCACCGGAGCCACTACCGGATCCGCCTGAGTCTCCCCAACCCCAATCCTGACTGTACCCGTTAAGAGCCATCAGGCAGGTTGCAACGATTAACATTCCCTTTTTCATAATCAATTCAATTTAACTTTTATTTATTGAAGCATTCCGCTTACGTTTTCAAGAAATACAGGACCTGATGGACCTACAGCACGTATGTCGGAGAACATTACGAACTCACCGGCACGCATGCCGCCCAAAATTCCTTTGATACCCTGCAAAGAAGCACCTGTAATCGATGCCTTTTTGGGGCCTGTTCTTCCAATACCGGTAAAGGTGTAACCCTGAACCGTGTATTTAACACCATCATATACAAAGTTCTCAAGTATGGCCACGGCAGAAGACTGAGCCATCAAGGCAGACAACTGAATGGGCTTGTCAAATGAGATAGCACCTGCACGGAAAACCGGACGGGGTACGTTACGGATTTTGAACTTCTTAGAACCCATTGGGACTACGCGACCATCACCCATCTTAGCACTTACGCTGATGATGGATTCATTACCCTGACGAGCAGGGAAAAGAACTTTATAACGACCACCTCCAATACCTTGCAAGTTACCTGTGCTTGCGCTTACTGCCACATTACGTGAATCAACACCGGCAACCGCCACAGATATAGGGTTATCCAAACCTACGTAGAACACATTTAATTCATCAGCCGAAATGGCAGCCATAGGAGGGAATACGCTGTATTTTGCTTCTGCGGTAAGGTTTTCAATTTTACCACCGGGACCGGGAACAGCAATATTCACTTTGTAATTAAATTCACCAGGCGACCCACCGGTTACTTTGTATTTACCGATACCATCTTTGATTTCAACAGCAGAACCACCCACAGTGATATTCATTTGAGCCTTACTGTTGTAGGCAGCCAACATAATATCGGCTTCGTAGGTCTGGTTTTGCATGATAGCACTGCTGGGTGCAGAAATTACTGCGGCAAGTTTATCGAATTTGAAGTCAGAAGCATTTACGGCTTTTGCCAAAACAGCAGTAACTTCAGATTCCAGTGAACGGGCATCGTTAACATACTTGCTAAGAAGGGCAAAAACACCGGCTAAGGGAGAATGCTCGAGATACATAGACACCCATTTTTGTTCACGACCATCGGAATTTTTACCGTCTGTGGCTACTAGGGCTGTCTTTTCTTTCAAACTTTTTCTGGCTTCTTCCAAAAGTTTCTTAGTTTCACCTTTGTCATCTTTGCCACCCAGGTTTGGATCTTTAATCGCTTTGTCAAGCAGAGCTAACAAATCCTCACGGGTTTTGTTAATGTTTTCAAAAACGGCATCCCCTCTCAATTTGCCTGAAGGAGCAAAAGCCCATGCCTTTCCGTCAGGACGCTGTGGGTTTTTTTCCAGCAAGAAATAATTAGAGTGAACCTCCATATTATCCCCCTGCGTTAGTTCGGCAACACCACCCTTTACCAACATAGCCTCAGGATCAGTTTTTCTACCTCCGGATAAATCGGTCAAGTCAGTTTTAACCGCATCCATGTTCTTTTCAAACTGGTCGGTAATTTTTTTAGCTTCATTGGCAATTGCAAGGGCTGCTTTTGCACTTTCATTCTCCTCTTTACCAATGGCCTTGAGGGTCATCTCGTTCTTGGCCTTGATGTTACTGGTTGAGGTATTCAATGAATTCTCAATCAAGTTGAAGGCCTTAATTATTTCTTTCGACACGTTCAACGCCAGCAGAGCGGTCAACACGAGATACATCATGTTGATCATCTTCTGACGTGGTGTAGTTTTACCACCTGCCATTTTTAACTCCTGTTTTTATATTTAACAATTAAACAAAGAGGGCAATTATCGTGCTCCGCCCATAGCGCTCAGCATGTTACCATATACGGTATTCAAGCTTGCAAGGTTATTATTGAGTTTAGAAATTTCTTCCTTGAATTTCAATGTTTCATTCTCGCTGGCAGAAAGGTTGCTAACCAAGTTAGACAGACCACCACTCAATGATCCCATAGAATCGGCCACCATGGCGGTGCTATTGCTGATATCATTCATATTCTTGGCAGCTTTGGAAGCGCTGTCAGCATACTCATTGGTTGCAACGGCTGCATTGGATAAGTTAGCCATTTCTTTAACATTGGTGCTAAGACTTTGCAAACCTGAACCTAAACTGGAAATCAGTTCCGGTCCTACCTTGGCTTCAGCCAACATAGAATCCAGCTGCTGAGTAACAGTACCCTGCTTTTTACCGCCTTCTTTAGCTTCGCCACCTGCGAGTTCTGGGTAAACCAAAGACCAATCCGGATCCATGTGAATCGGTTCAAACGAAGAAATAACGAATATGACACACTCAGTACCCATACCCACGATTAGCATAAGATCCGCGCCTTTCCAGTGCATGATTTTGAACAACGCACCTGCAATTACGATTGCTGCACCCAGACCATAAACGTAGTTCATGATCACTTTCCATCTTTTGCTTTCAAAGAAACTTTTTTCCATAGTTATTGTGTTTGTTTTGTTTAGTTTAAGAAGATTTTATTTTTTGTCTCTGTTGGATCGACCGATATATGTCTGAACACAGCGGAAACCTACAAAGCATTTGCTGGTATCCTGATATTCATAAGTACGGGCTCCGTTTTCGATGAAGTAAGCTACATCTTTCCAGCTTCCGCCGCGAATTACTTTACGCTTTAGGGTTACAGGTACGTCACTTCCGGGACCTCTTTCCGGCACACGACGATAGTTCTGACCGTTTAAATCGTGAACGATGGCGTTATTGGCTACCTGATAATCAGTCCATGTCCATTCTGACACGTTACCGTTCATGTTGTACAGTCCGAAATCATTGGGGAAGTATGAGTCTGCACGAACCGGATAAACACCACCATCTGCACCATAGTTTCCACGCAGGGGTTTGAAGTTAGCCATCATACAACCTTTGCTGTTGCGGGTGTAGGGACCACCCCAAGCATATTTATTTCCGATTCGGTTAGCACGCGCTGCATATTCCCATTCGTATTCAGTTGGCAGTCGGAAGTCTTCTGTATTGGGAAGACCCAGTTCATGCCAGTAGCTGGCTTTGCGTATGGTTCTCCAGGCGCAGAAGGCGTTTGCCTGATGCCAGTTTACACCTACTACCGGGTAATCATCATACTTGGGATGCCAGAAATAAACGCGAGCCATAGGTTCATTGAAGCTGTAGGTAAAGTCACGAACCCAACACAGGGTATCAGGATAAATCAAAGTCTCTTCATCCTTGATAAATTTCGAACGATCCATGGGGTTGTATTTATCGCGATCCTGATTGGCAGCGCTTACATAGTCAAACCACTGATATTTATACATTAATTTACGCGTGTCGATCTGAGAGAGACCACGGAAACGCTCAGCCCCCTGATAGAACATATCTGCCAAATCTTCTTTATGTTTTTCCCAATCCAGCGGACGGCTATAATCGATGAATCGGTTTCCTTCATCATCTTCCGGGAAGAAATACTGATCGTCATCCAGCTTGTAACGTGCTATGGAGTCGAGCACATGATCTACAAACTGACGATATTCGTTGTTTGTAATTTCCGTTTCATCCATCCAAAAAGCAACGATGGTCATCTGCTTGTTAGGCTCCAGATAGGACTGAAAAACATCCTGTCCTGACTGACCTGTGTGGAAAGTTCCGGACGGAATGTAGACAGTTCCCGGAGGCTGGGGATGGAACCATGGCCTTCTGTTAAGCAGGCCCGTCAGATCACCCGTGTCTGCGGGACCGCAAGCAAACAGCCCTATGGTTGCGATGATCATGGCTGACCTCAACCTGCTGTTTGATAGTGCTTTCACCAGTTTATTTACCATTTTATTTTCACTGATGATTCTGCTGATTATTTTCCTTTTCATCTGGCAGTTTCGTTTTTGTGTATTATGCGTGAAGTTGCAAAAATAGGTTTTAGTATTGAATACGCAACTATTTTTTTCCTTCGATAATGAATAACGATTTTTAAATTATTATATTGTGTATGGTTGTTAATTATTCTAAATCCTTGGATCTATTCATGTAGCGGGGGTGGCGATAAACTTTTTCAACCCGCTCGGGCAGTGCGATTTTAAAGCAATAATTTACCTGTAATTCATGGGTACCATTGCTACTGCGGCGAAGACTTTGCAAGGTTATGTCATAGGAATAACCAATTCTGAATAATTGAGTTCCTTGTCCATTGGGGGAATTTCCCTTAATAGGAGGATAGTAACCTAATAAAATAGAGGCGGCATCCAAACCTACCCCTTGCCCCCTGATGGATAACCCTCCTGAAAATGTGTTGTTCCAAGTTACTAATCCCTGAGGAGTAAACTGAGGTTTTACAAAACCGCCCTCTTCCATCACCGTTTTAATCATGATGCTGGGATCAAGGGTAAGAGCAGGGTTTCCTAAAAATTGTTCTTTGGTGTAACCGGCCATTAAATAAAGGTGTCTGGCAGATTTCACATTGATCGCTGTTGTACCGCCTGAGGTGGAGTAATTATATTCCTTAGGATTGATGTGGGACATTGACAGGCCCACATACAGGTCTTTCATATTAGGATTTGAATACCACACCCCGGCACCCAGTTCGGTTTTGGTACCTGTTTGTTGGTAGGAACCAAGGGATCATTGGGGTCATGTGCACGCATTTTGGTGCCGTCAATCTGGCGGGTAATGCTGGTAACATCAAATCCCAGGCGGATGCTGCTTCCATTAGACAGGTTGTATGCACCTGCCAAACCACCGCGCAGGTAGGTATTAGATTCATAGGCAATCACATCGTTGGTGAAACTTAAAAATGCTCCACCGTAGTTGGTTACGATGCCAGAAGCATTTTTGATGTTAATCGGTGCAGTGAAACCAAAAGCATTGGTTTTGGGCATAATATTGTCAACAAAGTTGATAGGGGCTTTGCCTGATTGGGTTTTGAACATACCCGTTTCATCCTGAAGGCCCATCCACTGTCGATGTGCATTGGCGTTCACACAGAAACTACCTGAAGCTCCGGCATATGCAGGATTAAAAAGTATTTTGTTGAATGCATAATGCGTGTAGTAGGGATCTTGCTGTGAAAACCCGGTGAATGGCAGTGCCAGAGCGGCAAGCAATGCAATTAATAGTTTATTCCTCATGAACACAACGCTTGTATCGTTAATGCACAAATTTGGGGGATTCTGCATGAATGTGCAAGTTTTTTACATTATTTTTTCTTCAACCGTAATTTTAGATGTGGAATATGTAAAAAATTGATCCTACCGGAAATTATCGTACTATCTGACATTTACCCATTGAATATCATAGC
>JBEDNI010000118.1:0-5981 GCA_041170685.1 Bacteroidota bacterium
CCGTAGGGCCGAAGTAATACAGCGTGAGCATATTAAATAATAAATGGACAAAACTGTAATGCGCAAAACCGGAAGCAATCAGCCGGTCATACTCTCTGTCGCGCGCCACCGCACGATACAAAAACAGCAATCGCTCCAGTAAAGCGTGATTGCTTTGCAGAATCAGCCAGATAATGACATTGGCCACGATAATGCCCGTTGTCAATCCGGGTTGTATACCCAACGGCAGGTTCACTGTTTAATGACCCTCCCTGTCCCGAGCTCTTTGATATCGAGTTTTACCAACGGGTTTTGGTAATAGATAATATTTCCACTGCCATAAACCGTTGCAGCCAGTATGTTTTTGGGATTGACCCTGATATCCCTGGCAGCATAATGGTAAATATAGGCATCATCCGACCGAAGATGCCGTGCATCAAAACTGCTTCCGTTTTCACAGCCCCAGGCAAATATGGTACCCTGCCCGGCAAGGTCAACATGCCCTGAATTGATACCGTTTCCGTATAAATTCCCACAGAACAACAGTAATTTCTGGTTTTCTACACTGTTCATATTGATGTTTACCTGATCTGTATAGACCGTATCTAAAAAAATAACCGATGCCGCCCCCTGAATATCGAGTGCATTGATTTTATGAATATTCATCGTGCAAATGGGCTGCACATTAAAACTCCTTACCCAGTTGAAATTGTTCTTATCCGCGATTACGCAATAATCCTCCTGCCAGTCCAATTTGATTTTATCAATCACATTGCTGCCATACCGAATTAATACCTGCTCGGGTTTCGTTTTGTCTGACTGAATGTATATTTTGAATTTTTGGCCTACCCTCAACTTGGTACAAGGCCTGCTGATTAGCAGGGTAGTGCTGTCTTCCGTTCCATAAGATGTTAAAAAATCAGGGCCATTCTGACAGCTTTGAAATGTGGTCAAGGAAATAATTATGGTTAAAATGATAAAGCGGCCCAACTTTTGAAGTTTACTTTGCATTACAAATTACTGAAAGGTGAAGCACATTTTAGCCAATATTGTTAAAATAATTGTTCTGTTGTTGTTTGTGTGTCCTTTGGCCACTTATGCACAGGATGATGATGAGTCGCTCAGTGATCTGGCCCAGGCCCGGGAAGCGATGCGCAAAAAAGAATTTCTGAAGGCGGAACACATCTGCCAACGTATGCTTGCGCAACATCCTACGGATAATGATATCAGGCATTTGCTTTCACACGCGCTTGTTTTTCAATCGCGTTTTGCGGAAGCCGACAGTTTGCTGAAAAAGGTGCTGGAATCCGACACCAATTTAGCCGGAACCTACTGGTACATGGGCTTGAGTGCAGAAAGACAGAATAAAAATCTGACAGCCGTTTATCATTTTAAAAAGTACCTGGCAAAAACGGCAAACCCCTTAAATATCAACGTCAGCGCCTGGCTGCATGCGGCTTCGGGTTACAGACGTATGATGCGCAATGAGGGAATTACCACCGCTCAGTTCGACGAAATGGTATATTTGTATAATCATTATCTGGAAGCCATGCCTACGGAAGTATATGCCGAGGCTGTAAGGGATTTTTTAGAGCGTGTTAAATCCAGAAAACCGGCCCCCGGACAGAAACTCGTTTGGGACGAAACCTCGGAATAGCCGCAGTAATTGTAACTTTGTGCCAATGCATCCGCTAAACAAGAATAAAATCATCAATGACCCGGTATATGGATTTTTGACCGTTCCGTCCGAGTTAGTGCATGACGTAATTCAGCATCCGTATTTTCAGCGTTTGCGTCGCATACGGCAGCTGGGCCTCAGCGAAGTTGTTTATCCGGGTGCCACCCACACCCGTTTTCATCATGCCCTCGGCGCATTGAACCTGATGGTGCGAACCATAGAAACCCTAAGGTCCAAGGGGGTGGAGATTACCGATGAGGAAGCGGAAGCCGCATGGTTGGGCATCCTGCTGCATGATGTGGGTCACGGACCTTTCAGCCATACCCTAGAGCATACCCTGATTGAAGGGGTGAGCCATGAATATATTTCAACCCTGATTATGCAGCGGCTGAATAAACAGTTTCAGGGTAAACTGGATCTTGCCATCCGCATTTTCAAGGGGGATTATCCCCAGAAGCCATTTTTATCGCAACTCATATCCGGGCAGCTGGATATGGACCGCCTGGATTATCTGCAGCGCGACAGCTTCTACTCAGGGGTGAGTGAAGGGGTTGTGGGAGGCGACCGGATTATTAATATGCTGAATGTAAAAGACGGCAACCTGGTGGTGGAAGAGAAAGGCATTTATTCGGTTGAAAAATTCATCGTAGCACGCCGTCTCATGTACTGGCAGGTATACCTGCATAAAACTGCGGTAGCAGCAGATGAACTGCTTATTTCTATTCTGCAAAGAGCGCGTCACATGGCGGCCAATATGGCATCCCTCGGCAGTTATCACCCCCTGATTCATTTTTTGGGTAACACTATTTCAGCAGACCGATTTGATGAAGAATCCCTGGATTTGTTTGTGCTGCTCGATGACCATGATATCATGACCGCGGTAAAGGCATGGCAATTTCATGACGACCGGGTATTGGCAACCCTATCTCAGGCAATGCTGAAAAGGAATTTGCCCAAAATCATCATCCAGGATAGGCCCGTTTCAACCGAACTAAAAGAGGAATGCCTGAAAAAGACCCGTCTGCGTTTTGATTTCATGATGTCTGATGAATCCGGCTATTTTGTTCGCACCGGGTTGCTGGAAAACCTGGCATACAAGCCCCAGAAAGGGGGTATTCATATCATGAAAAAGGACGGAACCGTATGCGATGCTGCAGAGGCCTCCGACAACCATAACCTGCATTCCCTGAGCGAAGCAGTTACCAAACATTTTATCACATTCTGGCCCTGATGCAAAAGGTGGCTCCCAAAAAACAGCTGGGACAGCATTTTCTTACAGATCCCGCGATTGCCTTAAGGATTGCCACGTCTATACCCCAGGGGCAATGGAACCGTGTGGTGGAGGTGGGCCCGGGAATGGGTATTCTCACCAGACCTTTGCTGGAAACCCATGGTGCAGCCCTGCATTGTGTGGAGATAGATAAAGAAAGTGTGGAATGGCTGAGGCTTCAGGTGTGGGCAAAGGAATTGAGTATTCTGCAGGGAGATTTTTTGGCCGTTCCGGAAGAGGTACTATTTGGAGATGGTAATGTGGCGGTCATCGGCAATTATCCCTACAACATTTCCACCCAGATTGCCTTTCGGGTGCTGGAAGCCCGAAACCCCGTAAAGTTTTTCGGCGGGATGTTTCAGCGTGAGGTGGCAAGGCGATTTTGCGCCGAACATGGCAACAAAGAGTATGGTGTAACCAGCGTGCTGTTGCAGGCATTCTATGATTGCAAATACCTGTTTACCGTAAATGAAGGCAGTTTTAACCCGCCACCTGCCGTAAAAAGCGGTGTGATGGCCTGTGTACGGAAGGAACTGCCACCCGATTGCACCTATAAAAGTCTTGCGCTGGTAGTGAAAACCGCCTTTAATCAGCGAAGAAAAACCTTGTCCAATGCACTAAAACCGCTCACCTCGTCCAGACCTTCTTTTGTGTTGCCCGATGAACTGAAAGGAAAGAGGGCAGAACAGCTTCCGGTAGAGACTTTTATCATGCTGGCGGCACGGTGGGATTCACCTGACTTATAATTTCGGCCGTATTTTTGCCGTTATTGTTCATAAATACCATGTTTCGAGCCACCGCTGTCTTGTTTCTGTTGTTTTTTAGCCGACTTGCGGCCCAGGATGTCCTTCCCGACAGGCAAGTGTGGGATTTTGGCGATGTACTATTCTGGAAAAATGACACGGCACGCTTCAAGGTACGAAACGCCACCGACAAGGATTTCGTGTTTTTGCCCACCTATTATAAGGAAAATGTTGCAGCGTATTTCTCCAGTCGGCTTGTTGAACCGGGTAAAACAGCAGAAATACTGATGGTGTATTACACCACCCGTAAAGGCAAGTTTTCACTCGATGTGCCCTTGTTTATCAGTAGCAGGGCAGAACCCCTGGTGTTTAAATTGAAGGGAGATATTAAAGGATTTGATCCTTCGGCACAGCTGCGCTGTCCTGTGGTAAATCCGGGCAATGCTGCCGAAAATAAGCTTGAAAAGATGGTGCAGGTGGAAATCCGCAACCGCCATACCGATGAGCGATTAAAGCCCGATGAGTTTTCGGTGAAAGAAAATAATGGCAAACGGATACGACTGGAACCTCAAGGTGATGGTTTTCGCATGGTCATCATACCGGGTAACTACCGAATTGCATGCACCAAAGCGGGATTTGATGACTATCTGGCCCTTATTACGCTTGAGCCGTACCAAAATAAGTTTATCATTTACATGGATCCAAAACCTACGGATGATCCTGTTGTTACAGAAAATGATGCAAGCAGTGGGAGAGATGCCACTTCATCCGACCTTTTGCTTATGGATACCATTCAAAGCGAGGAGCATATTCATCCTGATGATGGCTTGCTGGAAAGTAATCTGTACAAAATAAACAACCTGGTTTTTATTGTGGATGCCAGTATGAGCATGAAACGGGAAGGCAAAATGGAAACCTTAAAATCTACCATGGCCATTTTGGTTTCTTCACTGCGTAATGATGACCGCCTGGGAGTGGTAGGTTTTAGCAACGATGCAAAAATCATTCATCCGCATGGTCCGGTAGATAATAAGGACAGTATTTACAGCCGCATCAATCGGTTAAAAACCGAGGGTGGTACCAATGGAGGTGCTGCGCTCAAATTGGCATACCAGCAGGCCCGAGAGCATTTTCAAGCTGATGGCAATAATCAAATCGTGATTGTGACAGATGGGATGTTTACTACCGGGGGACTCAGCCGAAAAGCCATGGAAAAAATGATTACCGAGGCCGCCGCATCCGGAATTCATCTAAGCACCATTATGGTGGGGCAGAATCCAACGGCACTGGAGACACTCAAACATCTGAGCGCGCTGGGTGGGGGAAACAATATCCACATTTTGCCCGATGCCAATCAGCAAATGCTGCTTCTGGAAATGGTCAAATCCCAAAGCAGACGCTAACCTGGACGCTGTTTGTCAGTGCGTTAATAAACTTTCTCAATTTTTCTGAAATTTTGCTTGAAACAAGCGGCTGATACTTAAATTTGCACCACAAAATCCATAATTGGCATAAATGAAGAATCACCATTTGTCCGTTATCGCTGCCTTTACCAACAAGAAATTGTTTTCGGCGATGTTATTACTGTCCTTGCCTTTTTTTGCTTTCGCTCAGTCTGCGTCTGATGTTGTTCAGCCACCTCAGGAGTTTAGCCTTGCGAACTGGGACTGGGAATTTATCAGCTATTGCATACTCTCAGTATTGATTATACTTATCATCGCCAGGGCTTTCGACATTGGTGCGCTCACTGAAAAAATCACCGGGAAAAAGGTTGTTAACTGGAATTCAACCAATCGTTGGGTTGCCATCATTTTTCTAGTGGCTTCTATTGCAGGAATATGGTACGAGATGATTTACCATGGCAAATACGTTCTCATTGGCGATTCATATTCTGAACATGGCGAAACCATCGATAGCATGTTTAACTGGACTTTCGGCTTCACATTCGTGGTGTTTGTCATTACCGAAGTATTGTTGTTCTATTTCATGTTTAAGTATCGCTACCGTGAAGGACAAAAGGCGCTGTATTATTTCCACAACAACAAGCTTGAACTTGTATGGACCGTGGTGCCTGCAGTAGTGCTTACCTTCCTCGTTTTACGTGGGTTTAATACCTGGTCAAAGATTACGGCAGAAAAACCCAAAGATGCGCAGGAAATAGAGATTTTTGGCTATCAGTTTGGATGGAAAGCCCGCTACGCCGGTGATGATAATACATTTGGTAATAGTCACTTTACTTTCATCAGCGGTAAGAACCCTCTGGGCCTTGCAGTTCCCGAGCATGTAGATTCACTTTTGGTAGATCTCAAAA
>JBEDNI010000119.1:0-5934 GCA_041170685.1 Bacteroidota bacterium
CTAATTATGATGTTGGTATTATTCCTTATCCGAAAAAGCACCCATATCAAACAGCAGCGAGAATCGCAGTTGGTTTTGCAGCGGATGTCTGCGGGCAAAGGGAACCAACATGGCTAGGTCAATGGTAACCTTTTGATATTTTAATCCCAGACCAAAAGTAGCATATTGCCTGCCGCCTTTGTTTTTGTTTTCGTAAAATGCGCCTACCCTGGCCGCAAATTTATTGTCATACCAATATTCTGTTCCAAAAGAACCGGTCCATTCGTTGAGCTCTTCAGTCATGCCCCCGGGCGCGTCATAAAAACTTTGTATCATGCCTTGCACAACGCTCACATTGGGGTCATTACCAATAAACTGCCTTACGCCATTAATGGCCGAATCACTACCATCGTATGCCACCAAATAGAAAGGACGAGTGGGAACCAGTAATTTATTTACATCTGCATATACTCCCACTTTATTGTACTGATCTAATTCATATTTCCACCCTACACCCAGTTTAAGATTGGTAGGAATAAAATCCCTTTGTTCGCGGGTAGTGTAGGTCATTTTTGCACCTATATTTTGTAGATTCAGACCAAAATTAAAATCTGAAGTTTTTCCACCCTGCATTCTGAATTTCGTTTTGTACAACAAGTTTACGTCTCCGGCACCTGATACCCCAGCTTTGGTATTGGCGCCGTTAATAACGCGGTTACCTGCAATGTTGGAATATATAAATCGTAAATTCACTCCCATGCTGAAACTCTTGCTGAAACGGGTTCCATATCCTCCTTCGATGCTAAACTCGTTTGGGTTAAAGTTCCCTGTTGGATTGCCCTCGAAATCTGTGAAGTTTATATTTCCAAGTGAAAAGTAGCGTATAGCTCCACCCATCACAGAATTTCCGGATTTTGATTTCGTGTAACCGGATAAATAACTAAATCCAACATCCGATACGAGTTGACGCAGCCATGGTGCATACGAAAGCGAGAAACCGGACTTTTTATCTGCATTGACCAAGTTACTCATATTCCAGGATACGCTATTGGCGTCCGGGCTAAACAAGGCAACACCGGCATCACCCAAACCGGCTGAGCGGCTGTCGGGGGTAATGGTAAGAAATGGCACCATGGTTGTAACCGTATTCAACTGCCCAGACAGCTGACTTTTGCTAATTTGCATTTGTGCTGAGATGGATGCAGCAAAGGCACCTATTAATAATAAAAGTGATACTTTCTTCATAAAAGGAAGTTTGGCAAAAATAGGGTTTTGTTTCTGAATTGTTATTTTTGATTTTGAAAACATGACTGGATTGCCGCTTAAACGAAAGTAAGGTGTAATTATTGTATGATTACCTTAAAATTTTAACCATTTTACCGGAGAATGATGTAGACACTTCACCATGTGATAATTTCACCCTGTAAAAATAAACACCGGATGGAAGTATAGCTGTTTGCAATTCCGGCATCGGAGCTCCGTTGCCTGTCCAGTATAGTCTTACCTCGCGGCTATTGGCGTTTTCAATTTCTTTTTGGAACCGATGAAGTGCCCTCCCCTGCAGATCGGTTACTTCTACATCCGCAGTCAGATTTCTGCCGGGCATATTGTGCCTAAACCAAATCCCCACCTCATTGGAGAACGGATTGGGGAATGCAGCATGCTCAAAAACTTCAATGTTGCCGTTACTGACAGTGAACGAGGTCGATCCTTCCCCGGAATTATTAAAAATATCCCATGCCTTTACAGTTAATGTGTGGCGGCCCGGCGACAAATCCTTGATGGGCATGCGAATTCTTCCGGATTTATAGGAATTTAAATCGTAACTGAAATACTCATTAAGCAGATAGGTTTTTTCAGTCAGTGTACCTTTATCCAGAATTGCCAGCATATCCCTTCCAATACCGGCACCGGTTGCATTCAAGCCATCTTCATCTTTCACCTTAACCAATAATTCGGTGCCGGGTTGAACCTCACCTCCTGCAATGAATGTTGTATCATTCATAAAAACCTGCACTTGCGGCCCTGTTGTTCCGGGAATTACATCCTGTTCGCTTCCACCTATCTTTATGCGATAGCCACCCGCTGCATCGGTTTCTCCGTTGTGCGCATACAATAAGATTTTACCAAAATCAACCTGATAGGCAATGTCTTTGGGTGTTGCAAACACAATTGTAAAATCTCCGTTTTGCACGGTAACGGTTCCTTTGAATATGTAGCTGCTCTGATCCTCATAGGGAATGGCTGCCCCAAGCTGATCATTGACAAGCGTTTTTCTCTGGGTAGGTTTATCCAATACTTTTACCCATAACTGACCATTGAAGGAATTGAATTTTCCTTTCAATCGCTCTTCAATATGGCCTTTGATTTCAACTACACCAAATGCTTTTAACGTATCATTGAATCCTTGAGCGGACTTTTGATTGATAGAATCCAAAATAACTTTGTGTTTTGGAAATGCAAGTGGCATGGAAGGGTCACCCAGCAAGGCGAATTTATTATCTTCCGAAGTGATGTCCTGCCTGTTTTTTAGTCTTTTAAACACATCGCCCAGCGTTGGAATCGGCTCATTGGCTTTGGGGAATCCATAATTGGTCCAAAAATCATTATTGATAGCCATATTTCCCGAAACAAACACCAGTCTGGTAGTAGACATCAGGGCGATAGGTCCCCCATTGGGATTGAGCAAGGCAAGCTCCCCGGCACTCTGTTCGCCGGGATCATCATATAAACTGAATTCACAGGTGGCGGTAAACATTACCGGCATTCTCCATTTGTTATTCCATGCTTTAATCATTGGAACATCCAAAATAGCCTCCTGGGCCCAGCCGGCAGGACCACCATGGCCCTGGTAATTCATGAAAAGGCATCCGTCATTGATGGTGCGGTCTATGGCTTGATTTACATCAGGATATTTTTCTGTATTTCCGGTGGAAACCTGGGTAAATGCATCGGCAAATAGCTTATTTACAGAAAGGTAAGTGTGGTTGGTATCGATATATTTTGCGTAGCGTTCACTTTCACTGGTAAAAACGGTTTCCCAGGAAATGTCTACATCATCTGTAACATAGGTAATGTTGGTACGCCAGTCTCCCAGGCTTTTGGGTGAATCATATCGTTCAAGCTTGCTGACCATATCTTCTGCCTCCTGAGATGTTCTGCATGGTATTCTGCCTACCGAAACCCACAACTGGTTTTTACCCCTGCCAGGGTCGCCGGCCATCGAATCCAGGTAGCCGTAAAAGTCATCCAAACAAAATGTAACCCCTTTGTTGTGGGCATCATATTGGTAAGTGGGAATAAAATTGGTATTCCCCTTTACCCGATCTTTCATATCGTAACTGGCAGCACCCATGAGCAGCACATGCTTTAATAATTTACCGGATGTTACGGATTTGAGATAGACACTTCTTACAAAATCCCGAATGGCCACCAGGTCTTGCTGAGAGGTGCTAAACTGATTGTAAATATCCTGCACATCTACCACCTGAACCGTGTAGCCCTGGTTCTTACTCCGGATGGCGGCCAGGCGATTGGCGGCAGTTAGAAAATCCCGATGTGCAATGATGAGCAAATCAGGCGAGGAATTTTGCAGTAAATCCGGTCCGCTGATAAGGCCCAAAATCTCCGGTTTGTATAAGTTGCCCGGTTCAAAAGCCACAAACATCTTTTTGGATTGACCGGAGGGTGACAAGGTTTTTTTATAAGTCCCCTGCTGAATTATTTCCTGAGCAACCGGCATAAAGGGATTGCTTACATTCCATACAGCGATGGGTTTACTGATAATATCGGAAGTAACCCTGATTTCGGCAGTCACATTATCTGTTAACTCACGATTTCGGATAAGCACCTGCCCCACTGAGGTATTAATGGGCATTTTACCGGTTGCCTCTATAAAATTAATCCAGCCACTGCTTTTGGTATTGGGTCTTGTTAAAGAAAACTGCGCCTGCAACTTTTTTGTTGGTGCGGTTAATCTAAAAAACCTTTCCTGAAGATCGAATGCAACATATTCAGTATTTATCGGTGAATAATTCAACGTTCCGGAAACATTGTTGATTGCATAATTGATGGTACCTGACCCGTCCTGCATCCCTCCTGCAATGGAAATACGCACATCGACCGAATCATCGGCCATGGCGGGTATCCCAAATTCAACAGTCCGGTTCAGCGTTTCATTTCCAAGTTTTTCCCCTAACCAGGTTCTTCCCATGTGAATAGGATTTTCAAGTTCTTTTTCATAATACTGCATCCATTCAGATTTATCGATAATAACATTGGCAGTGCCCTGATAATTCAATGAATTGATACGCTTACCGGCTGTTTTTCCAAAACCGATGTATAAATAGGTAAAGTTGTCATAGAAATGTAGGGAATGCCTCCATTGTCCGGCCTCATATTTCCATGAATGTGGCGCCGCGGCAAAAAATGTCAGGTAATCCTCACCACTGAAAGTGCCATCCTTTTCACCCTCAACATAAATGGGTATTTCCCGGGTTCCGTGAAAAGCACTGCGGCTCATTTCCGGGAGCATGGCACCCTGATGGGTATAAGCAGCTAACTTCTCGGCATCTTTTCCTTCGGGATTTAAACCGGCATTTTTCAATTCTGTTGCGGTGATTTTATATACCCCATCATTGGAAATACGCACCCTAACCCATTCGCCATCACTAAATTTCATACCCTGCGACAGCACTGTTGTACAAAAAAGACTACAACCCGAAAACACGAGCATCTTAACTTTTTGAAAAATATGCAAATACACAGCACCCATTAACTGCAAATATCCCAAAAAATTGCATTTTAATCAGCACATTATTGTCATTTTTACTTGACAATGAAAAAATATTTTGTTGCGTGAAACGTTTTATCTCCTAAATTTGTCCATTCAGAAACTATGCAAAAAGGATTTTTACGACTTTCCTTTATCGCCGCTTCATTTTTGTCGGTGATTTCTATCAAGGCACAAGATCCGGAACTAACCCAGTTCTATGCCGCTCCTGTATACACAAATCCGGCACTGGCAGGATCTGCAGTTTGCAATTTTGGAGCAGCCGGTCGCGTAGCGCTTAATTACAGGAACCAATGGCCCGGCCTCCCAGGAACATTCCGATCTTTTGCGGCATCCTGGGATCAGCACATTGCCAGTGTTGGCGGTGGACTTGGTGCCATGGTGTTTCATGATGTGGCCGGATCAGGTCTGCTTACTACCACCACTGTTAGCGGGGTATATTCATATTTATTGCCCCTGAACAGAAATAAACTTTTCATGCGTTTTGGTTTACAGGGCGCCTATTCATTCAAAAGCATCAATTTCAATCGCCTTAAATTCTCTGATCAAATTGTTCCTACGCAAGGTTTTGTGAACCCCACAGCAGAGCAGGTTCCATCGCAAAATATTGGATATCCTAATTTCAATGCCGGATGGATTATGTATTCATCTAAATTTTACATGGGTGTGGCCGCGCACAATATTATTGAACCCAACTGGAGCTTTTATCAGAATCCCAATGAAGTTCTGCCACGCCGCTACACCGTTCATACCGGCGCGGTGATTCCGTTATCCAAATCGCGTTTCAGACAGGAAGATGACGCTACATTCAGTCCTAATGCTCTGTTTATGATGCAGCGTAATTTTACACAATTGAACATAGGATTTTATGCCAATAAGGGCCCATTGGTAAGTGGTTTATGGTTCCGTCAGACTTTTGGCAACTACAAAAACGCCGATGCCATTATGATGTTGATAGGCTTCAGAAAAAATCGTTTTAAGTTTGGATATAGCTATGACTTTACCGTAAGCGATGGAAGAAGTGCTATCCCCTCAAGCCATGAAGTAAGCGCAACCATTGATTGGTGTGTTCCTCCGGGCAGCAAGCCATTCAGACCCTTAAAGTGTCCTGAATTCTAAACAAAATTTAAAATACATGAAATGGGCTGGAATAAATATGGTTT
>JBEDNI010000120.1:0-5882 GCA_041170685.1 Bacteroidota bacterium
GTCTGGGCATCGGTCATGGGCACACCATCCAGCATAATCAGGGTTTGCTCATAATTACCACCGCGTATGCTCAGATCCCCCTGAACACCAAGACCTCCGCGGCTGCGCAAATCAAGCCAGGGTAGATAGTCGAGGTAATCTTCTGTACTGTGCACAGGTGCTTTCTTTAGCTCTTTGGCCGTGATTTGGGTAATCATTCCGGCAGATTGAGACATCGTTCCGCGGGTTCTGCCATCAAATAACAACAACGTATCAATCGTAAGAGTGTCCTGAGCGCTTGTCAGCCCGGCCGACAACAGCAAAACAATGCTCAAAATTCCTTTTCGCATGGGTTGTAAGGATGCAAAAATAGGGGAATATAGAAGGTTTAAATGATACCAAAAGAAAAGGGAGCCCGTGGGCTCCCTTTTGAAAACATTAAAACAATAATTATCAGAACCTGTCTGCATTCATCACCTTGTTCCATGCAGCAACAAAGTCTTTGATGAATTTACCATGTCCATCTGCACAGGCATACACCTCAGCAATGGCGCGCAGTTCAGAATTTGAGCCAAAAATCAAATCCGCACGGGTGGCTGTCCATTTCACGGCACCGGTTTTCCGGTCCGTACCCTCAAACGATTCCTGGCTGTGGTCTGTGGCTTTCCAGGTGGTTCCAAAATCCAACAAATTCACGAAGAAATCGTTGGTGAGCTTACCTACATTGTGGGTGAATACACCATGCTTGGAATGATCCCAGTTTGTGCCTAACACGCGCATACCGCCTACCAGTGCCGTCATTTCAGGGGCTGTAAGGGTCATCAGTTGCGCTTTGTCTACCAACATTTCCTCAGCTGAGGCACGGAAACCGGCTTTTTTGTAGTTACGGAAACCGTCACCCATGGGTTCCAGCACAGCAAATGATTCAACATCGGTTTGCTCAGCAGAAGCGTCCATACGTCCCGGCGTGAATGGCACGCTCACCGAATGACCGGCATCAGCAGCCGCTTTTTCAATGGCAGCGCATCCACCCAATACTATTAAATCAGCGAGGGAAACGCGCTTATTTCCACTTTGCGAAGTATTAAATTCGTTTTGAATGCTTTCCAATTTGTCAAGCACCTGGCTCAATTGTGCGGGATTGTTCACTTCCCAAAACTTCTGGGGAGCCAGACGCACTCGGGCACCATTGGCTCCACCGCGCTTATCAGAGTTTCTAAAGGTAGAAGCAGAAGCCCAGGCAGTAGCAACCAGTTGACCAATGGTAAGTCCTGAAGACAGTATCTTGCCCTTCAAATCGGCAATATCAGTGCTGTTTATTAACTCATGGTTTACCGCGGGAATGGGATCTTGCCAAATCAGCTCTTCGGCAGGCACTTCAGGTCCCAGGTAGCGGTTTTTAGGTCCCATGTCCCTATGGGTAAGCTTAAACCATGCACGGGCAAAGGCATCGGCAAACTCATCGGGATTCTCATAAAAACGACGGGATATTTTTTCGTATGCCGGATCCATGCGCAAAGCAAGATCTGTTGTCAACATCATGGGGGCGTGTGTTTTTCCTGCGATGTGTGCATCGGGAACAGTGCCTTCACCTGCACCGCCTTTAGGGCGCCACTGCTTGGCTCCTGCAGGGCTTTGGGTCAATTCCCATTCATAACCAAATAGATTTTCAAAATAGTTATTGCTCCATTGTGTTGGGGTGGTTGTCCAAGCACCTTCCAACCCACTGGTGATGGTGTTTTCGGCATTGCCTGAACCCATGGTGTTTTTCCAACCCATGCTTTGTTCCTCTATCGCTGCGCCAGCGGGTTCTTTACCTACATATTTGCCGGGATCGCCTGCTCCGTGGGTTTTTCCAAAAGTATGTCCACCGGCAATCAAGGCAACGGTTTCTTCGTCATTCATGGCCATGCGGCGGAATGTTTCACGGATATCACGTGCAGAAGCAATCGGGTCGGGGTTACCGTTGGGGCCCTCCGGATTCACATAAATCAAACCCATTTGAACCGCAGCCAGCGGGTTTTCCAAATCACGGTCGCCGGAATAGCGTTTATCTGCCAGCCACTCAGCTTCAGTTCCCCAGTAAATATCTTCTTCAGGCTCCCACACATCCTCGCGACCACCGCCAAAACCAAAGGTTTTGAAACCCATGGATTCCAGCGCGCAGTTACCTGCCAGAATCATCAAATCTGCCCAAGACAAATTTTTGCCGTATTTCTGTTTGATAGGCCACAATAACAAGCGTGCTTTATCCAGGTTGGTATTGTCGGGCCAGCTGTTCAATGGCGCAAAACGCTGTGTTCCGGCTCCTCCGCCACCCCTACCGTCAGAAATGCGGTAGGTTCCGGCGCTATGCCATGCCATTCTGATAAATAACGGGCCATAGTGCCCGTAATCTGCTGGCCACCAGTCCTGTGATACTGTCATCAGTTCATTGATGTCTTTTTTAACCTCATTCAGATCAAGCGATTTAAATGCTGCTGCATAATCAAAACCGTCTTCCATCGGGTTAGACAGGTTAGAGTGCATGCGCAGGATGCTTAAAGGAATCTGATTAGGCCACCAATCACGGTTGCGGGTGCCACGACCTGCGCTGGGACTTACGGTTTTTCCTGAAAAAGGACATTTGCTTTCTCCTGAGTTGCTATTATGGTTTTCCATTGATTTAATTGAATTCTTTGTTTTAACAATCGTTATGCAGCCATTGTTTAGGACAACACGAATATTATTTCCTGCAAATTTCAGCAGTAAAAGTGGATTTTAAAACAAACTCATGCTCTATATGATATGATTTTTATTGGGGTAATCCCCCATCAGTCTGTGTTTTAGCCAAATATCAAACATGATGGTGTGTTTAAGTTTTACAGAGGCCAGATCCAATATCGGATTTTCGAACTTTTTAGTCCTAAGTATAAAAGTTGTTAATTTGCCATCGCATGCCATTCCCAAACAGGATTGTCCTTCATCCCACATTGTTAGCCGTAATTTATGCTGTTTTGACCTTGTTCATCAGCATCCGCGCTTACAACGCCCCCGGCGGTGAAATGCCGGGCTTTGAGGGTCAGGTAACAGCCTACAACAATTACCTTATTTTTAGCAACAGTTTTGGACATCTTTTGGAGGGTAAAAATCTGTATTCCCAGTATCCGTCAGAACAATATGATGTGTTTAAATACTCTCCCACGTTTGCCATGTTGTTTGCACCCATAGCAGCTCTTCCGCATAGTGTGGGATTGTCTGTCTGGAATTTACTAAACGCTCTTGTCTTTTTATATGCTATAAAGAAACTATCCTTGCCACCCATACGCGAACTGGGTTTTGGCCTGCTTGCCATTCCTGAAATTTTCACCACCACATCCAACAGCCAGAGTAATTTACTCATTGCCGGTTTGCTTTTACTGGCTTTCGTAAACCTGGAACGTGGTAAAATATTTCTGCCCGTGTTGTTCATCTCTCTCACTGTTTTTATCAAATTGTTTGGTGTTTTGTTCTTTGCCTTACTATTGTTATACCCGCAGCGGTTGAAGTCAATACTAACTGCAGGTTCGGTATTGTTTGCACTGTTAATTTTGCCAATCCCTTTTGGAGGTTGGGAACGTCTTTTACAGCATTACCAAGAATATTTTGGATTGCTTTCAGGCGACCATGGATACTTCGTGAAATACAGTGTGATGGGCTGGTTTAAAAGCTGGTTTAACTGGCAACCCAACAAAAACAGCATTGTAATAATCGGACTGTTGATACAGTGCGTTCCGCTACTCCTCAAAAACCGCTTTGATAATCGACTTTTTAGAACACACTATGCCGCATCGTGGCTTATCTGGCTGGTTATTTTCAATCACATGGCCGAAAGCGCCACGTTTATTATTGCTGTCGCCGGAATTTTTCTGTGGTATTTTTCCCTGCCGAAAAGAAAACCCTGGCATATCGTAGTGTTAACCCCCGTAATGCTCTTTACTTGTCTGGGGCCATCAGACCTTTACCCTAAAATTTGGAGGGTGCTGATTGTAGAAACCTGGCAACTGAAGGTGTTTCCCTGTTTGGTAATATGGCTCATTTGCATAGCGCAGATGATATTGCCGGCTATCAGAAAAATCGTTTCTTCAACGCAAACGCCAGCCGCACCATAAGAATCAGCACGGGCACTTCCACCAAAGGTCCTATTACCCCGGCAAAAGCCTGTCCGCTGTTCAATCCAAAAACACCTATGGCCACCGCAATGGCAAGTTCAAAGTTGTTACCGGCAGCCGAGAAAGATACCGATGCTGTCTCAGAATAGGCCGCACCCAGTTTTTTAGCCACAAAAAACATCAGGCCGAACATGATACAGAAATACAACACCAGTGGTATGGCAACACGAACCACATCCAATGGCAGTTTTACCATAAGCTCGCCTTTCAGCGAAAACATAACGACAATGGTGAGCAACAATGCAGTAAGGGTAATTGGTGAAATACGCGGAATAAATTTCTGGTTGTACCAAACCTCGCCTTTCCACGCAATCAACCCGTAACGACTTACTAATCCCATTATAAACGGTATACCCAGATAAATTCCTACTGTTTTGGCAATTTCTGCAATGCCAATATTGACATGTATCGCATCCAAACCAAATAACGGGGGCATTATCTCCAGAAAAAACCAGGCATAAACACTGAAAAGCAACAACTGCAATATACTGTTTATCCCAACCAGCGCAGCAATATATTCACGGTTCCCCTCAGCGAGCTCGTTCCAAACAATTACCATAGCAATACATGGGGCAATGCCAATCAATATGAGACCGGAAACATATTCTGGGCTGTCAGACAGAAAAAACACACTTAGCCCAAACATCAGCAATGGCCCTACTATCCAGGTAATCAACAGATTGGAAACAAGCAATTTCTTATTGTTAAACAAGTTGGATATTTTCTCATATCGCACTTTAGCCAAGGGTGGATACATCATCAGAATTAGTCCAATAGCCAGGGGTGTATTGGTGGTGCCATCCCCCATTCTCTGAATAAGGGCGGGAACCGAGGGAAAAAACACGCCTATGGCTACACCGGCAGCCATCGCCAAGAATATC
Source organism: Bacteroidota bacterium (assembly GCA_041170685.1). Taxonomy (GTDB): domain Bacteria; phylum Bacteroidota; class Bacteroidia; order NS11-12g; family UBA955; genus RGEC01. The sequence goes on from JBEDNI010000120.1 coordinate 5,051, forward strand.
CAAAGGGTTAGATAGCGATCTAAAAAACCAAGTCTTTTATTGCCCGGCATATTATTGAGGATTAATGAATTGTTTAACAAAGGATGTACACCATACTTTAATTAAATTTCGGGTGTGCTCAAATGCTTGCTTTACTTCCGCATCGGTGCCTGTGGCTTTGGCAGGATCGGGAAAGTTCTCATGATGCAGCATCGCTCTGGAGGGAAACCATGGACACCTTTCCCGCGCATGATCGCAAACGGTAATTACATGGTCAAATTCGATTTGCCTATATTCATCCACATGATTGCTGCTGTGATGCGCTATATTCAGACCATCTTCAGCCATGATTGCAATCGCTCCGGGGTTTAATCCATGGGTTTCCACACCGGCACTATATACTTCTACTTTATCGCCACCCATTTGCTCCAAATAGCCATGCGCCATCTGACTGCGACAAGAATTTCCGGTACACAAAACTAAAATGCGGGTTTTCATCAGCATTTGGGTTGGTTATCTAAATCCAGTGTTTTAAAAAACTTTTTTAGCGTTTTTCTCGCTTCATCCCAAACTACAGGATCGATGCAATAACAAATATTGGGACCACTGATAGTTCCTTTGATGAGTCCTGCATTTTTTAACTCCTTTAAATGTTGGCTTACCGTACTTTGAGATAAAGGCAATTCATCCACAATCTGACCACACATACAGGCGTTTTTTTCAATCAGCACCCTTAAAATGGCAATTCGCGCAGGGTGCGACAAGGCGTTGGCAAAATCAGCAATTTTGTTGTCTTTGTTACTAAACTCTTCGGTTTTACTAGTTCCCATAATTATTAATCGCAATATTACGC
>JBEDNI010000121.1:0-5881 GCA_041170685.1 Bacteroidota bacterium
TTGGCAGACGAGTTTGTACTTACATTGATATAGTTATTTCGGGTAAGCGGCGAACTTCCGGACGGGTTGCTGGCTGTGAGTGTAACATTGTAAGAACCCGTGGAATTAAAGGAAACATACAGCACTGTATCTGATAGTTTACCGCTCGCCTGAATGGTATAGGTTGAAGGAGAGATACTCCAGGCAACCGAAGTAAAGAAAGAGCTTTTATTAATCAGTTTTACGGTCTGTCCTACGGTTGGGGTGACATTGTTGCATGTGAAGTTGGTAACCACAGACTGAATGATGGGAATGCGACGCACCACATTATTTTCCCGGTCACACACATACAAGCTCTTGTCTTTGTTACGGTACGCCATGAGCCCGAGCTCGCCAAAACGGGCGTTGCTATCGTTTGCGTCTTTATAGTCAGATACGCCGGCTTTACCCGCATACACCTTAATTTTAGTGCCATCCCATACTTTGATACAGAAATCATCGGCAATGAAAATAAGCCCATCTACAGCAACCACATCCGATGGTGCAACCAAACCGCTTACCACCGTGCTTACCTGCGCTGTGGTGAGGTTTATGCGGCGAATTTTGCCATTGTTTCGGTCGGCAACCAACAGGTTATTTGTTCCTTCCAGGCAAATTCCTGCAGGGGCATAGAATCTGGCATTTCCGCCTATTCCGTCGGCATCGCCGTATGAAAGACCTTTTCCTGCGAAAGTCGACACATTATTTCCTGAAATTTTGCGAATACAGTCATTGCCATAATCTGCCACGTACACGGTTCCATCATTGGTAATAACCAAATCTTCAGGGCTGCTAAAGAATGCGGCAGACTTAATACCATCCTGGTAGTCCCCGAGGAATGAATATTTACCGGCAAATGCATTGTCATCATCGGGATTGCTTTTGCTAAGTCCATCCCATGCGGAAGGGTTGGATGAATTAACAAAACCGGTACCGGAGCGAATCTGACCATTGTCGGTATCACAGATGAAAATAGAATTGCTTTTGGGGTTGATGTAAATACCCCTGGGATTATTGAAGTTTGACTGGGTCCCGGTGGCACGGTAACGGCCAATGGCACCCGGCTCAGTTGGGTCCAGCATGTAACCACCACGCTGACGACTGGTTCCGCCGTCAAGCACAATAATATTGTGCTGATCACTTAGCCAGATATATCCTGCGGTATCAATGCATATACCATATGGATTGCTGTAGTAATCTTCAAGCAGTGGATTATTGGCAGTGCCGGAATACTTTCCGGATCCAAAATACTGCTTGCCTGCGTAAGTTGTAACTGTTTGCCCAATCAGAATTTGGGCAGCTAAAAAACCAAGTGTGGCGGTTAAGGTCTTTCTCATAAAAATTATTCGAAATTAATCAATGCATTCTTGATATTGTTTTCCATTTCATCCACCACATGTTCATAACTGCGTGGATTAAATTGTTTACCGGTCATCACGGTGTAGAGTTCAATGTAGCGTTGTGAGATGGAGTCCACGAAAGCATCGGGCATGTCCGGCATAACCTGACCTTCGAGGCCTTGAAAACCATTTTCCATGAGCCATTCACGCACAAATTCCTTGCTGAGCTGACGCTGTGGCTTCCCTGCCTGTTGAAGCTCCGCATAGGTGTCACTGTAGAAGAAACGGCTGCTATCCGGCGTGTGAACCTCATCTATCAGGTAAATCCGGTTTTCATGGATGCCAAATTCATATTTGGTGTCCACCAAAATAAGCCCTTTGGAGGCGGCATATTCTGTACCTCGCTGAAACAGACTGAATGCTATAGATTTAAGCTCCTCCCAACGTTTGGGAGTGAGCAGTTTTCTAGACAAAATCTCTTCTGCTGATATATCTTCATCATGCCCACTGACGGCCTTGGTAGCCGGTGTGAGAATAGGGAAAGGCAATTTATCATTTTCCTGTAAACCCTCGGGGAGTACATTGCCGCAAAGAAGCCTTCCACCCGCACGGTATACCCGCCAGGCGTGGCCTGTAAGGTATTGCCGAACCACAAACTCAATGGGAATTGCATCACATCTTTTTCCAACGGTCACTTGCGGATCAGGTACAGACATCTTCCAGTTGGGTACAATATCAGATGTTAAATCCAAAAATAAGGAGGCAATTTCGGTTAACACCTGACCTTTATAGGGGATGCTCTTGGGCAAAACATGATCAAATGCGGAAATGCGATCTGTGGCAACTATCACCAGTAAATTGTTGGAAATGGTATATACGTCGCGAACCTTACCGCGGTAAAATGCGGTTTGATTTTTAAAGAAATACTGGGTAGATGTTAGGGCTTTCATTTGGGTTGATTTCGCTCTTGCTTCTTAACCCTCACAAATATAAAGCAGCAAAACAGCTCCGGTTATAACGAGATATCCTCATTTTCCTGACTTTTATCGTAGGCCCCGATAATTTCTTTTACAAGACGGTGCCTTACCACATCGTCTGCATTGAGATGAATGATGCTGATGCCTTCAATTTTTTGAAGAATTTTCAACGCACGGAACAGACCACTTTGCTGTTTTTTAGGCAGATCTATCTGGGTTAAATCACCCGTAATAATAAGCTTGGCATTGGGTCCCATACGGGTTAAAAACATTTTCAGCTGCGGATCCGTTGTGTTTTGGGCCTCATCGAGGATAACGTAACAGTTATCGAGGGTTCTTCCCCGCATGAATGCCAACGGGGCTATTTCTACCGTTCGGCTCTCTATCATACTCTTGAGTTTATCCACAGGAATCATGTCTTCCAGTGCATCATACAATGGCCTCAGATAAGGGTCAATTTTTTCTTTAAGATCACCGGGCAAAAAACCCAGATTTTCCCCTGCCTCCACAGCAGGACGGGTAAGAATAATTCGCCTGATTTCCCTTTCCTTCAATGCCAGCACCGCCAATGCCACAGCGGTGTATGTTTTGCCTGTTCCGGCCGGACCGATGGCAAAAAGTATGTCGTTTTTCTTGGCAGACTTCACCATGGCGCGCTGATTGGCAGTGCGCGCTTTAATCTTCTGACCGCGCGTGCCTATTAGCAGCACATCATCATCGGCATCTGCGGATATTTCGGCCTGCTGATTTCCGCCAAAAACATCATTAAAGGTATGTACATTCAATTCCCCTTTTTTTAGGTAAATCTGTTCTAGTAATTCCATTTTGGAAGCGAAACTTTCCAGTTCGGACTCCTCGCCCAAAACTTTAATTTCATCGCCCCTGGCTATAAACTGCAACTTGGGAAATTTAGACTTTATCAGACTTAAATTGGTGTTATTCACTCCATAAAAAACCTGAGGATTTATGATTTCCAGGGTATAAACTCTTTCTGTCAAGGGTTGGCGTTTTATCTTTGCACAAATATATTGCATTGCACCCTTGAATAAGCCACAGCTCATACACGTTTTTACCGATTATGGTGCTGAAGCCACGGAAAATTCCGTCTCAAGGGCACTTTTGTATGCGCAGGCGCCCCTTATTCCCCATGTATTCAGCCAGCCAAAGCTGTTGCCAGGACACCTGAGCACAGCGGCCATGTTTATGCAAATGGTAATGCCTGCGTTTGCTGCAGGTACGGTCCATTTATGCGATATTACCCACACGCGATTGAGCCCTAGGGTGGCTGCACCTTTTTTGGCGGCCTTTGCAGAAAACCAATGGTATTTTGCTCCTGATAATGGCTTCCTTCCCATGATTCTGCAGGAATTGCCCTGCGATTTCTATACAATTCCGTCCAAACTATTGGTAAAAAACGTAATGCAGGACATTTACATGCCCGCGTTGATGACACTCATAGAAAGCGGTGGACAAAATATACCTTTTGCAGTCAATGAGCATCCCATAAAATCGCTGATTCCCAAGCCGGCATTTCAACAAAATCTGCTCAGACTCACTGTTGTGTATAATGATGCGCAGGGAAATGCCATTTTCAACCTTAAAAAAGACGAATTCGAGCGCATGCGTAATGGCCGCAGGTTCAGAATTTCGGTAAGTTCCTACCGCCTTGAAATTGATCGCATCAGTGAATCCATATTTGACGTGGAACAGGGCTACGCCACTGCCTATTTTGGGTTGGGGGATTTTTTACAGATAGCCATGAATGCAGGTTCTGCCAAGCAATACTATGGATTGACCGAAGGAACCGTCATTATGCTGGAATTTATAGAAGGATAATAGATGATTGTAAGAATTGTTAAAATGACATTTAAGCCGGAAACGGTGATTGAATTTGAGCATGTTTTTCATCAATCTGCGGACCAAATCAGGGCTTTTCCCGGCAACAAGGGATTGCAATTATTGCAAAGCGAGGAAAACCCTACTATATTTTTCACTTATAGTCTGTGGGAAAACGACGAGGCACTGCAGGCCTACCGCAAGTCCGTGCTATTCCAATCTACCTGGGCTAAAACAAAAATCTTATTCGGAGACAAGCCGGAAGCCTGGAGTACTTCATGTATTTGGACCGGGAATTAATCCAGCCATTTTCCCGGATTCATGATGTGCCCGGGGTCAAAAACATCTTTTATCCCTTGCATAATTCGGAAATGTTCGGGGGTAAAAACAATATCGAGATAATCTTTTTGGACAAGACCTACCCCGTGCTCCCCGCTAATGGTGCCGCCGAGGGATCTGCAAACCGTAAATATTTCCCTGATGGCTTTGGGTATTTCCTGTTCCCATATTTCTTCCGGTAAATCATTTTTCAGAATGTTGACATGGAGATTTCCGTCACCGGCATGCCCATAGCACACGCTCTGAAATCCGTATCGTGCACCAATTTCCTTGACAGCGGTAAGCAGTTCGGGCAATGCCGCTCTGGGCACCACCGTATCCTCCTCCTTATAAATTGATACCTGCTTTACCGTTTCACCGATTCCGCGTCGCACTTTCCACCATTGGTCTTTAAGAGCTGAACTTTCAGCGGGCAGTATATCCATACCACCGCAACCCTCCAGGATGGGAAATAGTTTTTCGGCCTGTTGCATTAATACTTCCATCGATTCGCCATCCAGTTCTATCAGCAAATAAAATTCGGCCCCTTCGTAAAGCGGAAATGGAGTATTGGAGGCTTCAGCGCTGATTCTCACCCCGGAATCTTCCATCAATTCCAGCGCTGAGGGGGTGATGCCGCTCAGCAAAACGCTGTTAACAGCCACAGCTGCCTCGCGTGCAGTTCTAAAAGGCACCAACAATAACAGCTGGCTTGCGGGCAGGGCTATTAACCTAAAAACGATGCAGGTTACCACGCCCAGCAATCCTTCACTCCCCACCATTAATTGGGTGAGATTAAACCCGGTAGAGTTCTTTACCGTATTGGCACCTGTCCATATCAGTTCTCCTGTGGGCAAGGCAACCTGCAGATTTAACACATAATCGCGGGTGGTGCCGTATTTCACGGCGCGAGGGCCACCGCTACCATGTGCAATATTTCCTCCCAAAAAACAACTTCCCTTACTCGCCGGGTCAGGAGGATAATACAGCCCATGCTCGGCCACTGCGCTGCGAAAAACCTCATTAATGACACCGGGCTGAACGGTGGCCTGAAAATTATCCCGGTCTATTTCAATAATCCGATTGAGTTTTTCCGTGCTCAGCACAATACCGCCTTTCACAGGCAGACAGCCACCACTGAGGCCTGTGCCGGCACCCCGCGTATATACAGGCACATGATTATCATTGCAACAACGCAAAACAGCTGCCACCGATTCAGGGCTTTCAGGAATCACAACGCAGCCGGGAACAAAATGTAAATCTTCCGTATAATCCCGTCCATATGGCTCCAACAGCGCATTATGAATTATCACATTATTCTTTCCTACAATGGATATTAGTCTGTCAATAAAGCTATTTTCCAATTTCATTTTTGGGTAAAAACTGTTACAA
>JBEDNI010000122.1:0-6084 GCA_041170685.1 Bacteroidota bacterium
TTAGTCAGTATGGGAGGAACCAGCCTTGTATTCAACAGTATTGCGTTTGGAGTTATTTTAAGCGTGAGCCGTACCATTCAGGAGGAAAAAGCGGAGAAAGTGAATGCAGTGTAAATTTCTGATATCGGGAGGGGGCACCGGGGGACACATATTCCCTGCCATTGCCATAGCGCAGCAGCTGGAAAAAGAATATCCGGGCTGTGAGATTTTGTTTGTAGGAGCCGCCAATCGAATGGAAATGGAAAAAGTTCCGCAGGAAGGATACAAGATTATCGGGCTGGATGTGTTGGGGCTGAAAAGGTCCTATAGTCCCGGCAATCTGATCGTCCTGTGGAAATTCACCAAAGCATATTTCAAGTCTAAAAAGATTATCACAGAATTCAACCCCGATTGTGTGATAGGCACAGGCGGATATGCCAGTCTGGCGGTACTCTACGCCGCATCAGGCATGGGAAAGAAAACGCTAATATGGGAGGGCAACGGCTATGCAGGATTGACCAATAAACTGCTGGCAAAACGCGTCAATATCATTTGTACGGGTTTCCCCGATATGGAAAAGGTATTCCCCAAAGAAAAAGTGCATTTTACCGGAAATCCGGTACGGGAAAACTTAACTAAGTTACAAAATAAAATTGAATCCTGCAAATTTTTTGGACTGAATGCTGAAAAACCGGTACTGTTCGTTACCGGCGGAAGTCTGGGTGCCCGAAGTATCAACCAAGCCGTACAGCTGGGCATTGACAAACTTGCAGAGAATGGTGTTCAGCTCATTTGGCAAACCGGTAAAAATTTTCAGGCAGACACCCGAAATCAACCGGGAATGCAGGCCATGCCATTCTTAAGGGAAATGGAATTTGCCTACGGTGCCGCAGACCTGGTGATATCCAGGGCAGGAGCACTCAGCATGTCTGAAATTGCGGTTTGCGGAAAACCGGCAATTCTGGTTCCGTCACCCAATGTCACCGACGACCACCAAACCCAAAATGCAATACAGTTCTGCAAAATGGGAGCCTCCCTGCTCGTAAAGGATTCGGAAGTTGCGGAACAACTCGTCAATACAGCCATAGCAACCCTCAAAAACCAAGCTCAGATTGGCAGTATGCAAAACAAACTTAGTGAACTGGCCCGCCCCAATGCCACTTCGGCCATAGTTTCAGCCATTAAAACCCTGATTGCATCATGAACCAAAAGAACATTAGCCACGCATATTTTCTGGGCATCGGCGGCATTGGCATGAGCGCTATTGCCCGCTACCTGAACACGCAGGGCATTGTTGTTTCCGGTTATGACAAGACCCCGTCAGACCTTACCCGGGCGCTGGAAAATGAAGGTATACAAATCACGTATGAAGACAGCATCAGTACTTTACCCGAATGGGTTTCCCAAAATACTGAATCCATTTTGCGGGTTTATACACCCGCCATACCCAAAGACCACCTTCAGCTAAATTACCTGAAATCTCAGGGATTGCCGCTGTTTAAAAGAAGCGAGGCGCTGGGAATGATCAGTAACAACGCATATTGCATTGCGGTAGCCGGCACCCATGGTAAAACCACCACCTCTACCCTAGTGGCCCATTTACTGCATGAAAACAACATCAATTTTACTGCATTCTTGGGCGGAATTTCCGCTAATTATGGCACCAACTACCTTCACCATACCTCGGGAAGAGATATCTTCCCTGATAAGCCCGTTGTGGTACTGGAGGCCGATGAATTTGACCGCAGCTTCCACCGCCTGAACCCGGATATTGCCATCATCACGGCCATAGACCCCGACCATCTGGACATATACGAAAACGAAGAGGCCTTCCGGGAGGCATTCCGCGTTTTTGCAGGCAAAATCAAGCCGGGAGGAAAACTGATATATCACAACACACTGACTGAAAAATGGCCGGCAGAAATTCAATGTGAATCCTACGGAACCACAGTGGCAGATAGCCCTTCCGTAAGCTGTGAAAATGTAACACCCACCCAAGGTGAATTTCATTTCGATATCGTTATAAACCGCAATGGGCAACAACGCCGTCTTCGGGAATGGCAATCGGGGCTACCCGGATTCCATAACGTGGAAAACGCAACAGCCGCAGTATCGGCCTGCCTCTCTTTGCCAGGTATATCAGAAGAGGCCTTGCGAAATGGTGTTAAAAGCTACCGGGGTGCAAAAAGACGTTTTGAGTACATTATCAAAACACCGGAATACATTGTGATTGACGACTATGCGCATCATCCACAGGAACTGAATGCCATTATTGGCTCTGTTCAGGCACTGTATCCCGACAAAAGCATAACAGGTATTTTTCAGCCCCATCTTTTCTCCCGAACCCGAGATTTTGCAGACGGTTTTGCCGAAAGTCTGGATAAACTTGACAATCCTATCCTGCTTGACATTTACCCGGCCAGAGAATTACCGATACCGGGAATAACCTCGGAATGGTTACTGGATAAAATGCAAAATCCGAATAAAAAACACTTGAAAAACGAAGAGGCCATAACCTATGTACAAAGCCATAGACCGCCACTGCTCCTGATTCTGGGTGCCGGCGACATAGATCGGCTTGTTCCCGTAATCAAAAACCTATACCATGGCATTTAAATTTAACCATATCAGCAAGTCCAGGGTCTGGATGTTCAGCATACTCATAGGCCTGCTCGTCACACTCATTGCCGTATGGGGCGGATTGCGATATTCGGGTAAAAATAGAAACATCGATAAGATAGACATCGCCATTCAACCCGATAGCGGCGTGTTTTTCCTGAGTGAACAGGACGTATTTAACATCGTAAACAGAACCTGTGGCAATCCTAAGGGTAAAGCAGCATCGGAAGTTTCACTAACCAAACTGGAAACTACACTTAAATCCATGCCCTACATTGCATCATCCCAAGTTTATATCAGTCTGGATGGTATACTGAAAATTCAAATTGTACAGCGTAAACCCATCGTTAGAATTACCAATACCATAGGTGAAACCTATTTTCTGGATTCTTCCGGACATAAAATCCCCTACCGGGGAACCCATGCACCTGATGTGCTTCCGGCAACCGGATACATCACGGAAAAACTGACCGATTCCGGAAAACTTAAAACACCCCTGTTGAGACAAATTTTAAAACTTGCCACCTTTATTGATGCAAACCCGCTGTGGAACGCACAATTTGAACAATGCCATGTAGATAACTCCGGTGACCTAATCTTGGTTCCCCGCGTTGGAAAGCATAGCATTGTAATAGGTGACGCTGAAAATCTACCCGAAAAGTTCTCAAACCTACGCCAGTTCTACGAAAAAGGACTGCGCAATACCGGTTGGAATAAATACCATACCATCAGTCTCAAATACAAAGGGCAGATCGTAGGGGTAAAGAGTGTCAAATTAACTGAACAGAAAAAAGAAAACGATGTCCAAAAACCAAAACACTAATACACATCAACAAGATATGGCTTCAAAAAATGATATCATCGTAGGCCTCGACATTGGAACAACCAAGATTTGCGCTATTGTCGGGCAACTGGCCGAAAACGGCAAAATTAACGTACTGGGCATGGGCAAAGCAGCCAGTGCCGGTGGCGTATCCCGAGGCATGGTAGCCAACATTCGAAAAGCAGAGATGGCCATTCGCGAAGCCGTGGAAGAAGCGCAACGACAAAGCCAGGTAACCATCAAAAACGTTTTTGTGGGCATTGCAGGCCATCACATTCGCAGCATGCAGCACAGGGGCACCCTTTCCAGACGCAATTCCTTTGAAGAAATCAAGCAGGAAGAACTGGATAAACTGGAACAGGAAATGCAATATCTGGCACTGGAACCGGGTGTGGAGATTCTGCACGTGTTGCCGCAGGATTACCGCATAGACGACGAAGACGGAGTAAAGGACCCTGTGGGCAGAATGGGCGTACGTGTGGAATGTAACTACCACATCATCACCGGCCAAACTGCGGCTGCCCGCCACATCTTCGAGGCCGTAAAAAGAGCCGGGCTGGATGTAGCCGACCTGATAGTAGAACCTTACGCTTCCGCGTCTGCCGTTCTTTCTCAGCCCGAAATGGATGCCGGCGTGGCCCTGATTGACATCGGCGGCGGCACCACTGATATCTGCGTTTTTGAAGATGGATCCATCCGTCACACCGCCATTATTTCTATTGGAGGTGACCGTATCACCAAGGATTTGAAAGAGGCATTTGGTATTCTGCCCGAACAGGCAGAAATCGTGAAAGTAAATTACGGCAGTTGCTACCCAACCGAAAGTATGAAGAACGAGGTAGTGGTGGTACCCGGACTCCCCGGCCGTAAACCCAAAGAAATCAGTCGTTTTGCCATTGCCCAGGTGATACAGGCGCGCATGGAAGACATCATTGAACGCATCAATTACGAAATAGAGGTTTCTACCATGAAAAATCGTCTCGCAGGAGGCATTGTGCTCACCGGCGGCGGATCTTCACTGGCCAATATCACCCAGCTGGTATCTTACCACACCGCACTGGAAGTGCACATTGGTACTCCCGGACAGCGTTTGGGAAAAGGCATGATAGACGAGGTCAGAAACCCCATGTTTGCCACAGGCATCGGTCTGGTGCTTCGCGGTTTTGAAACCTCAGCCCGATTTGATGTACCTGAAAACACCCCCATTCTGCGCGAAAGCAATAAAACAGCGGAAGTAGTGGAGGTACCTGTGGCAGAGACACCAAATGAAACAGCTAAAGAACCCCAAAAACCTGGGCTGTTTAGCAGAAACTGGACAGGAAATTTCGGTGGCAAAATCATGAATGATTTAAAAAACTGGATGAAAGACGGAGAAGATTTTACCAACGAATCCTAAAAAAAGAAAGAATACAATATGTCATCACATTTTGAGCCGGATGTAATCCGCATGACCGGAGCCATAATCAAGGTTATTGGCGTGGGAGGAGGCGGAAGCAATGCAGTAAACCACATGTTCCGTCAGGGAATAGAAGGGGTGGAATTTTATGTTTGCAATACCGACGCACAGGCACTACTGGATAGCCCTGTGTCCAATCGAATACAACTGGGACTGCAGCTTACAGAAGGTCTGGGTGCAGGTTCTGAGCCGGAAATGGGCCGCATGGCCGCATTGGAAAGCCAGCAGCAAATACAGGATCTGCTGAGTAACAATACCAAAATGGTGTTTATTACTGCCGGTATGGGCGGTGGTACAGGAACCGGTGCTGCCCCTGTGATTGCGCAGGTGAGCAAAGGCATGGGTATATTGACGGTGGGCATTGTAACCATTCCGTTTGACGATGAGGGGCCGGACAGAATCGGGCAGGCAATGCAGGGCATTGAAAACCTCAAACCGCATGTGGATGCGCTGCTGACCATCAGCAACGACCGCATCGTGGAAATGTACGGCGATTTACCCGTTAGACAGGCATTTGCCAAAGCCGATGATATACTATGCACCGCTGCCAAAGGCATTGCAGAAATTATCACCAAAGCAGGCATCATCAATGTTGACTTTAAAGACGTGCAAACCGCCATGACCGGCAGCGGCAGGGCCATCATGGGAACCGGAGTAGCTGCAGGTCCGGATAGAGCTGAAGAGGCTGCCCGCCATGCACTGGACAGCCCCTTGCTGGACGATACCCGCATTAACAAAGCAAAACACTTGCTGGTCAACATCACCTACGGCTCTAAAGAACCCACCATGGGCGAAACTGCCAGGGTGAAAAAATACCTACAGCAGGAAGCAGGCAATACCGCCCACCTGAAAATGGGAATTACGCACGATGAACGTCTGGATGAGGAAATCTCCATTACCGTGATTGCAACCGGCTTTGAAGTACCCGTGTCCACCATCCCACAGCGTGTGGTATCAGCGCCGGAAGTATTCGTTAACAACGCCGGAAGTATTCGTTAACAACGAAATTTACAATGAAGACGGATTTGGAAAAATTCCACAACCCCTCTCCTTCGATGAGGTAGTGGTAGAACCACCCGCAGTGCAGCCAAGTATTGAGGAACACGATCATTTCCGCAACCTGGAACCCTCTCGCCTATCTCGTGAAAACGTGTTGGAATCGCTGGAAACCCCTGCATACCTGCGTCGTGAAAAGGTGTTGTTTCAG
>JBEDNI010000123.1:0-5781 GCA_041170685.1 Bacteroidota bacterium
CCTGCCGTTTTTCATTTCGCAGGTGTAAATCAGCGGGGTAAGGGAGAAAATAAGGTTGGGAACATAACCACTCAGTAAAAGGCGATTGTTGCTGTAATGTGCACCCGTTACCCAAAAGGGCGGCTGCACGGTATCGCAGACCTTCGCGATGTAAGTTCCCGCGTTTACCGGTAAAGAATAAACCCGGCAAATTCCGGATGATTTGCTTTTACTAAACAGGTAAAGTGAATCGATTGTGGCCACCATGGCTTCGCAATCGTAATTGGTGAATGTGCTGGATGTAAAGTCGGTTTGGTCTGCGTAACTGAAGGAAATTACTTCGGGCATTACATTTATTTTACCCAGACTGTCTGCCGGGAATTTTAATATTTTGAGATCTTTTCGGGTGCCATTGTTATTGCCAAAATCCCCTATAAAAAAATGGGTATTGTTCGCAGCCATGTCTTCCCAATCTGCATTGGGTTTCATAAGGATGGTCGTATCGATGATTTTACCTTGGGCATTCAGTTCAAAAACCATGGCGGGGGATCCGCCGTCTCCATGGGCGAAGTAACGTTGTTGCCACACAGTCATTCCGCTTATTTCGGTGAGCGGAGCAGCCAGATTATACCACTTTTGAATGGTTTGTGCAGACAGTGTGAAAACAGCCGTGCAATTCAGAAAGAAAACCGCAAACCTCATGGCTTGAATACATTTTTACCACCTATGAAGGTGTATTTAACTTTCGTCTTTTTGAGTGCTTTTTCGGGTGCTTCCAACAAATCGGTATCCAGCACTACAAAATCCGCGTATTTATTGGGTTCCAGCGAACCCTTGTCATTTTCTTCCCGGTTGGCATACGCAGCCCAAAGGGTCATGCCCAGCAATGCCTGTTTTCGGGTGAGGGCCCCCTCGGGCTGAAAGGGTGTTTTTACAATTCCCGCTGCATCTTTTCGGGTTACGGCGCTGTAAAAAGTTTTGATGGGTGAAATGTCTTCTACGGGAAAATCAGTGCCCAAAGCCACCATGCCGGCCTGCTTGCAAAGTTCTGCGTAATGATACGCGCCGCCGAGTCGACTTTCGCATAAACGGGATGTGGCCCACGGAGCATCACTGGTGGCGTGGGTCGGTTGCACACTGGGTATTACGCCGTATTTTTCAAAGAGGTTAAAATCTTTTGGATCAACGATTTGGGCATGTTCAATCCGCCATCTCAGTCCCTCATTTTGGTTTTTCAGCTTTCCAAATGTTTGCAACGCAAGGGCATTGGCACTGTCGCCTATGGCGTGCACACAAACCTGCCAGCTTTTCTGAGCCAAAAAATAACTATAATTTTCAAAATCACGGAGGTTATTAAGCAGTAATCCTTTGTGTCCCAGACGGTCGCAGTAGTCTTTTTTCATAAGGGCACCACGGGAGCCAAGCGCTCCATCCAAGTAGAATTTCACAGCACCCACATGCATCATCCCATTGTTATTCCAGCCTTGTTCAGTTACGTAAGCAAAACTCTCTTTTGAGGCACTCAGCATGGCATAAATTCTGAGGTTAAGACTTCCGTTACGCTGTACTTGATTCAGGTAGTTTACCTCTGCAATGCTAAGACCGGCTTCATCGATGGTGGTGAGCCCTGCGGCATAGCATTTTTCGGCACCTTCTGTAACGGCTGCATTCAGTTCCTGTTCAGGCAGCGGAGGCACAAACCCGGAAACAAGATCTACGGCATTGTCAATAAGAATACCGGTGAATGCGCCATTTTGAAATACAAATTCTCCACCGCTGATGGTTTGGTTTACATCCAGATTTAGTGCTTTAATGGCGGCCGTATTAATCCATGCGGCATGGCCGTCTATGCGTTTCAGAAATACGGGGGTGTTAGGGAATGCTTTATCCAGGGAGGCCAGCGTTGGGTAGCTTTTGTTCTTCCAGTCATTCTGGTCCCATCCTCGGCCAACAATCCAGCTGCGTTTGGTGGTTTTCGCAAATTTCGCCAAGCGTTTGATAACCTCCTTTTCACTTTTGGTGCCTACCAGATCGGCTTCTTTCAATCCTTTGCACCAGGCCAGGAAATGGCAGTGGGCATCAATGATGCCCGGATACACAAATTGATTTTTGAAATGTACAGATTTCGCATTGGGGTACAGTGCCTTTGATAGTGCTGCGGGTCCGGTAAATATGATTTTATCCTTTTCACAAACCACAGATTCCACCAAACTCATAGCGGTATCTCCAACGTATATTTTTTTCGCTGTGTAGATGGTCAATTCCTGAGCTGAAAGGTTTGTTGCGTAGCCGAATACCCAAATGAATAACAATAAAAAATGAATGATGCGACGCATACGATTTGTTTGTAGGGATAAAACTATGCAAATTTGAAGAAAAATTCGTCATTGACCACGTCTAATCGACAACATTTTGGATAATTGGGCGTTTAATCGATAAACATGACTGTAAAACACCTTCAGATTTTTTCTTTGTGGGCAGCAACACTGCTTTCTGCGCTGGTTTTAATTTTATCCGGAAGCTCGCTTTTTGGTGATATTCCAATCAAGGTTATATTCGGTTTTTCAGCACTGTGTATCACCCTGTTTACATGGGTGGCCACTATTTTTCTAATCAAAGGGACAAAAGCGTCATTTTTCAATCTCTTTAGGATTTTGGGTTTTCTTTCTGCTTTGTTCAACCTGGCTGTTGTGTTTTATGCAGCCTTCACTTTTGACGGTTATTGGTCTGAAGAAATGAATGGAATTTTCTTTGTTTTTTCAGGAATTTCATTCGTGTTTTTATTATTCAACTACTTGGGTTTTGGATTTCAATCGCTGTCAAATCAAAAGCAGAATCAAAAACCGGACGTTACAGACTGGATATTTATCCTCGTGATACCGTTTTTGGTAGCCGCCTATGGTGTTTTTTCATTGTTTAACCAGGAAACCGCGTTAAGCAGTGTAGGGGAGCCGGACTTTACCATTCAGCCGGCTCCGTTAATGGATATATTTGAGAAGGATGCTGCGGATGCCAATCAAAAGTATATTGGCAAAGTGATACGTTTCTCCGGTTCCGTAGCTGAAATCAGCGGGGATTCGTCTATTTTGATTACCTTAAATACATGGAAAGAAGGGTATGCGGTTAACTGTGATTTTGACCTGGAATTGAAAGATAAACTTTCTGCAGTATTACAAGGGGATTCCCTGCTTTTACAATGCTCCTGCAGTGGGTTAAGCACCCCGGAGGAAGGGATGTCGCTATTGTCCGGTGCATCGCTGGAAATGACACGTTGTGCATTGATTGAAAACTATAAGAATACCCCAAACCTTGGCACGGATGTTGAGAATCCTAAGGAAACAACCAACAAAAAACAAAAATGAAAAATGCACTGATAATCGCAACGTGCTTGTTCCTTTTTGGAGCGGTAAATGCTCAGTCAAACGAGGCCGATAAATCACAGATATTTAGCACATCTTCGGGAACCATAAAGTTTTTCAGCAAGACTACGGCAGAAAATATTGATGCTACCAACAATCAGGTGAAAGCCGCGCTGGATGCCAAAACCGGGAATGTTGAGTTTTCAGTGTCAATCAACAGTTTTTTATTTAAAAAGGCATTAATGCAAAAGCATTTTCAGGAAAACTACCTGGAAAGTGAAAAATATCCTAAGAGCACCTTCAAGGGAACTATTGCTAATAATTCAGTGGTTAAATATGGTGCAGACGGTAAATATCCTGTCACTGTGAAAGGTAAACTCACCATGCATGGGGTAACCAAAGATGTTACCATTTCCGGTAAAGTGGCCATCTCAGGCAAAAAAGCGGTCTTGTCAACGGATTTCAATGTATTGCTCGAAGATTACAATATCAAAGTTCCGGCCAATAACGCCTCACAAATTGCAAAAAGCATCAAAGTGACTGTAGATTGCAGTCTGCAAAAGAAATGAGTCAGTTGATGCTTCGCATACAGTGTCTTTTTTCCGCAATAACCCTGCCTTTTTTACTCTCAGCTCAACAGGATACAGGGTTCTCATTACTGGGAGATGAACCGGCAGAACGGATCAAGGTTGAAAATGCTTTTAAAACATCAAGGGTTGTTAATTTGCAAAGTCTGGAGCTCACTGACGCGGGTGTATTGGATGTAAAAATTAACCACCGCTTTGGAGCTGTAGGACTTGGAGCATATGAAGCTTTTGGTCTTGACAATGCCTCTGTGAGAATTGGTGCAGAGTATGGTATTGTTCCGAATTTGGCGCTAAACCTGGGTAGGAGCAGCCTGAACCGAATGGTTGATGCCGGGTTGAAATACCGCATTATGCATCAAACCAACGACAATCATAGACCGGTCAGTTTGCTTCTATATGTTGGTGCCGCCAGAAGTGCAATCTCCACGAGCACAAATAAAATTATGGATTACACAGGCCAGCTGATTATTGGCAGAAAAATTTCAGATGGTCTTAGTATTCAGCTTGCTCCCAGTTATGTATCTATGGGCCGCGGTGGTGAAACTGGAGCTTTGGGTATTGCCATGCGCCAGAAGATTACAAAACGAACCACATTCAACCTAGAGTATATTCCCGCCATGGTAAGGCCGATGGGCAGGGCTGTATTCAGGAATTCTCTGTCAGTGGGTGTGGATATAGAAACCGGCGGACACGTTTTTCAATTGCATTTTACCAACAGTTCCGGTATGGCAGAACCTCAGTTTATAGCCTACAACACGGATACCTGGTCAAATCAGGGCTTTCGCTTTGGTTTCAATATCAGCAGGGTTTTCACGGTGGTGGATCCCGGCAAATTCAGTCGATAAATTTATTCAAACCAGGATGGTCCGTACATAGTAGGATTTGCACGGCATAGCCTGTATTCAATGCGCGTTTTTATTTCCTGTTTCTCAGTTTTTAAATAAATGCTAAGTCGGGTATTGCCCGAAACCCCGCCAATGTCGGCTGTTTTGATAAATAAAAATAGACTGTTGTCACCAACGCCTCTGAATTCAGATTTTTTACTGCTTCGCCAGTCAATTTGCCTGTTGCCGTTGTGTAAACTAGCAATCAGTTCGATGTCTTCCGGCAAAGTGGTGTCTGCCAGATGAATTACCAGTAAGTCATTAGTTTGAAAGCCTTCATTTTTTAAATTGATTTCAAGCGGCTGATTGGTTTGAATTATGGCAGTTTTGTAGTTTAATTTAAGTTGTTCGGATGAGTCGTTTAAATAAACGATTTCGCCTCCAATAAAATACCGATGTCGGGCTTCTTTTCCGGTCCAATGTTCCAGCAGGGGAATAATACCGGGGTGGCTTCCGGAGTTAATTGCCAGAATAATTGGTTTGTTCTTAAAATTTGATTCTGTCAATGTTTTCCAAAACCGATTGTAAGTGAATGGCAAGCCTGAATGGCTGATAAATTTTGGAAGGCATTGGCTACTTTCATGCCATAAGTGATGTATCAATACATCTTCAGGCCCATCGGCCAACAATAATGTTCTTTGCCCGCAGTGGGCTTTGAATACTTTTACCTGTTCCTGATACACATTTTTACGCCCTTCATTGAAATAACCGCTCTTGATTAATCCGTATCCCATCATCAAAGCCACAGCCGGTGTAAATAATACGGCTTTTTTATACGGAATCAGGTTGATAAGCCCCAAAAAGAAAAAGGGTGTGCTGAACAATAGTACAGTGTGTTGCAAAACGGGTTTGTTTAGCCAAGACCAGACAAAGCCGAAAACCATGGGGAATAAAAATACGGAAAAACACAATAAGGACAATCTAATCGTTTTTTTATCTAATGCTTGGCGGCGCCAGAAAACAGAAATAACA
>JBEDNI010000124.1:0-5679 GCA_041170685.1 Bacteroidota bacterium
GCAAAGGTTTCGGCTTTGTAGAAATGCCCAACGATGATGAAGCCAGAAAAGCTATTGAAAACCTGAATGGTTATTCTTTCAGCAATCGTGAAATTACTGTTAGCGAAGCCCGCCCAAGACCTGAAGGTGGAGACAGACGCTAAACCATAATATTTCAACCTAATAAAGAATCCCGTCAATGGCGGGATTTTTTATTGCCCCAGATCGAGCAGTTCTTCCTTTTCTGAAAGGGCAGTGCTGTCAGCTACTTTGGGTCGCCTCAGGCCTCTCACAGCAGGACCGGTAATTTTCACATTAAAGCTTCCAGAGTCCGATGCAGCAATATCACCGCGTTTAATCATGTTGTTTCGGATGGCCACAAAATTCCAGTTCTTTTGTGAAACGTTCCCTGCACTGTCAACAAAATAGGCGTAGCTTTTTGGCATAGGGACAATGCTGGCCAGAAAAGCACACTCCAGCGGTTCGAGGGAAGCAGCCGGTTTTGCAAAGTAGAATTGTGATGCTTCTCCCACACCAAACACACCGGGGCCCCATTCAATGATATTAAGATACACCTCAAACATACGCGACTTGGTGGTAAGCCGTTGGCTTTCTATCAGCCAAACGATCAATATTTCTTCTGCTTTGCGAGCCAGGGTTTTCTTGCGGCTTAGGAATACATTTTTTACCAATTGCATGGAAATGGTGCTGCCGCCCCGGGCGAATCGCTTTCTTACATAGTTTTGGGCTATGCTTTGTCGAATGGCTTCCGCATAAAAACCGTTATGGCTGAAAAAAGCAGGATCTTCACCTGTCATTACTGCCTTTTGTATCATTTCCGGTATCTGGCCTATTGGGGTGAATCCGGGATTGGAGGGTCCTACTTTAAAACTTCGAATGGCTTTACCACGTTCATAAAAGGTGTGAACAAATTCACCGTTCATTTTCCTGAGGTTGGTTTTACCCATACCGTCCAGTTTGAAATTAAAGGGTTTGAGTTCACTGTAGAAGGTACAATCATAGGGTTTTTTATCATCCAGGTGTGCCGATAAATGATATTCAAGCTCACCGCTTACCCTTATCCCCGATAGATTTTGAAACATGCCTTCAGGTAAAGACTCAAAAAAATCAGATGCTTTCATTCTCTCGGCCCTGAACTTGAGGTCGTATTGCTTGTGTTGACCCAAATCGGCTTTAGCATAGATGAAGGTATTGATTTTATTGAGTTTTAAATAGCTGTTGCTGTCGATCTCTATAAAATCTTTGCCTATTCTGGCAATCAGGGTTCCGGCGCATTCCTTAATCACTACATTCGTGTCGGTCAGTCGTTTATCATTTACAAAAACACCCTGCACAGCACCTTTTGCCTTCAATTGCAGCACGCCTCCATTCATATCGAAAGTTTCCAGGGTGAAATCGGCTTTACCAAAACCGGCACTTATGCCGAGGTTGTTTTTCAAAAAAGGAAGTTCGTTTTGGGTGTTACCTTTGGGTTGAATGACCAAAGATCCGGTTATGTCTCCCCGGTCTAAGTTTCCTTTGATGCTGAAGGTGTTTTTTTTGCCATTTTCAAGCACTCCCATGGTGCCGGATAAGTCTTCACCATCATAAATGAGAATCGGGATGTCCATGCCGATGGTATTGCCTGTATCGCGATATTCTACCGATACGTTTTGCAGTTCTATGGTTCCGGGTACTTTGGACAGTCCGCGTTTTATAAGATTAAAAATTCGTTGTACGAGCGGGTCCGTTGATTTTTTCGTTCGCTCATTTTTTTCAATCAACCCGCAATAATTGCAGCCGGTTTTGTCGTTTATGGCAGTTATACCTGCATTGATTAATGTTATTCCTCCAATGCTTGGGCCATTCCAAAGGCTTTTCCACACATCTACGGAAACAGAAAGTTTTTTGGCGAAAAACAGTGTACTGCCTGCACGATGCAAATGCAGACTGTCAAAACCCACGGTAAATATGCCCGAAAATGATTTTTCAGTACAGGTGAGCGTGTAGCCTTTTTTACCGGTTTTGTCAACGGCTTTTTCCCAGGCCATTTGCAAAATCTGGTTTCGGAAGGAAAACCATAGTATCATCACTAGCAGCACGGCTGAACCAATGGCATAAGCCGTTATTCTGAGCCGTTTTTTTACCAACGGTCTCGAGAAAAAGGCCAAAAGCTTACTGAGAACTGCTGCTAATGCCCGTGTAATTGAACGGAGATATGGATTTGAGCTCATGCTTTATGGAATCGGAGACATCCAGTGTATCGATAAATAGGGCAAATGAATCCCGGTTCATTTTTTCATTTTTGCGGGTTAAACCTTTCAGGGCTTCGTAGGGATTGGGGTAATTTTCTCTGCGCAGAATGGTCTGAATAGCCTCGGCAATGACCGCCCAGTTGTTTTCGAGGTCATTCTGAATGGCGGTTTCATTCAGCAACAGTTTATCCAGCCCTTTCATCAGGCTTTTCAGCGCAATGAGCGTGTGGGCAAAAGGTACACCGATGTTGCGCAGCACGGTGCTGTCCGTGAGGTCGCGCTGCAGGCGGCTGATGGGAAGTTTGGCTGCCAGGTGTTCAAAAATGGCATTGGCGATGCCAAGGTTGCCTTCCGCATTTTCAAAATCAATGGGATTGACCTTGTGGGGCATGGCGCTGCTACCTACTTCACCTTCTTTAATCTTTTGCCTGAAATACTCCATGCTGATGTAGGTCCACATGTCGCGGCACAGGTCAATAAGAATGTTGTTGATGCGTTTGAAGGTATCGCACTGCGCAGCCAGATGGTCGTAATGCTCAATTTGCGTGGTGGTCTGACTGCGGTTTAATCCCAGCTTGTTGTTTACAAAACCGTTGGCAAATCCTACCCAGTCTATTTGGGGATAGGCTACATGGTGGGCATTGAAATTGCCCGTGGCCCCACCGAATTTAGCCGCATGGGGAATGTTGCTTAACAGGGCAAGCTGATTTTCCAGTCTTTCCGCAAAAACCTTGATTTCTTTGCCCAGGCGGGTAGGAGAGGCGGGCTGCCCGTGGGTTCTGGCAAGCATGGGTATGTGCTGCCAGGCGGCGGCCATCTCAGCCAGTTTATTGATGGCTGCATGAAGTTGTGGCAGTATGCAGTTTTCCAGTGCCTCCTTGATACTCAGCGGAACGGCTGTGTTGTTTACGTCCTGGCTGGTGAGACCAAAGTGCACCCATTCGCGGTATGCCGAAAGCCCCATTTCATCCAGCTTTTCTTTTACCACATATTCCACGGCTTTGACATCGTGATTGGTGGTTTTTTCGATTTCTTTAACCCTATGAATGGCTGCCTCAGGAATATGATGGCTCCACCGACTCAGCGCATCCGCGTGGGTGAGCAGTTCGGCAAAATCTCCATTGGGAACGGGCAATTCTGCCAGTGCTATGAGGTAGGCCACTTCTACCCGTATTCGATAGGCTATGAGGCCGCTTTCAGAAAAATAGCCCGCCAGTTCTTTGGTAGCGTTGTGGTATCGGCCGTCTGCCGGTCCAATGGCTGTGAGTGGGGTTAATTCCATGGTATGGCCTCACAAAGTTACGAAAAATAGGTGGGAGGGGGATTTTAATATTCTAGGATGGTAGTTGCTAACGTTTCGGGGCTTAAAGAAGTGGCGGTTTAGAAGCACGAACTATCAACCTACTACTACTGTTTATTAGAAGCACAAATGTTTGATTAACCACTTCACCCGCCATTTCTTTTAAGCCCTTGTTATATGCCGTTTTACTTCTTGATAATTTTTGTTGTCTGCTGTCCATAAGTTAGAAAGTAAATACCAGAACTTAAAAAAGTTAAATCAATACTCTCTGCCTGTTGTATCATTTGTCTTGATAGTAATAAATTACCGAGAACATCGTAAATATTAATTTCTAACTGCTGATGGCTTTGAGTTGTAACCAAAATAGAATTGTCGGTTGGATTTGGATAGATGTTGATTGTCTCCGAATGTTCTATAGAGTTGTCAATACCAACTGTTGGAATACATACAAGCGAATGATTTTTAAGAAAATTCCAAATATGTTGACTGGCGTGGATGTCTTCATTGGTTTCACCTGCAATGAGTTCGTAAAATGGGCTGACAACACCAGGCCAAGTATGTCCTCCGCCATACACTTTATATAGAGTAACATTTGTGCTGCAACTGCAATTGGGATAATTAAATTTTGTGATGGTAGAGTTTTCTGTAGTAATTACATCAGGAAACTGCGTTGAATCAGATACCAATTGACACCCATTCTTAGTTGCCCAAAAATTCAGCAAAGTGTCTGTCGGGAAATAGGTCAATGGCCAACCATTGTTTGAAAAGGTTGCACCATTATATGGCACAAGTAAATCGCTTGTGCCATTTATTATAAGAATGGAAATAGGCCTTGTCGGGTTACAAGATATCATTTGCAAAGAGTCCAGATTGGAACATAAGGGTGCTACGGCTGCGATACGATTGCTCAGTTCGCACGCAAGTCGTTGGCTCATAAATCCACCTTGCGATAATCCTGTTGAGTAAACTCTGTTTGTGTCAATGTTTAGTTGAGTGAATAGTGTGTCAAGGAGTTTGTTAAAGAATAAGATGTCGTCAATACCTAATGCGTCTGCTGGCGAGCCAACTCCTGCTGCCCAACTGCAACAATTTGTCCCCACTTGTGTGCCCTGTGGATACACAACAATAAAGTTTGCGGTGTCGGCAACCAAGTTCATTTGCGTAAAACCAACCGTGCCAATGGCATCGCCTCCACCGCCATGTAAAGTCATAACAACTGGCCAAGGTGTTGCCCCGTTATATGCTGCAGGAAGGTAAGCACCATAGTAACGATATTGTGTCTGATGGTAAATGCTGTCAATTATCCATGTCTGCGAGGATGCTGCTTTGAATGAGAGCAATGCTATGAAAAGAATATAAAACTGTTTTTTCATGTCTGTTCGTTTATTGTAACTGTGTCGGTCAAAAATGGCATATAACTTGCTTATATGGATGATTTTTTCATCCTTATCTGCCCCAAAATGGCCTGTTAAGGATATTTATATCTTCCTATTTACAAATATAGTTGTTAATTACAATGTGTCAAATGGTGAGATAATGTTTTGGATACTTTTCGTGCTTACATGGGTATATATTTCTGTAGTCTTGCTGCTGGAATGCCCCAGTAATTCCTGGATATACCGCAGATCTGTGCCCGATTCCAATAAATGGGTAGCATACGAATGTCTAAGCCAGTGAAGCGTGACAGGTTTATTGATTTTTGCTTTTTGCAAGGCCTGTTTTAATACACTTACCAGACTCCTTTCATTGTAGGGTTCGCCCTCTTTTTGGCCTTCAAATAGCCAAACCGCAGGTCTGTGCGCCCTATAGTAGTTTCGCAACATGTCCAGTATTTTGTCAGATAACGGAACAATCCGGTCCTTTTTCCCCTTCGATTGCCGAATGATGATAAGCTTGCGGTTTGATTCAATATCAGACGGTTTTAAATTGAGAAGTTCGCTTCTTCTAAGTCCGCAACTGTAAATCAACGACAACATTGCTCTATGTTTTAAATTGCCATGTGCGTCCAATATCAATTTAACTTCCTCCTTGCTTAATACATTGGGTAATGGCTTTGCCCGTTTTGGTCTGTGTACAAGATCCACATTGAGTTTTCTGTTTTCAATCTGCTGAAAAAACAGTTTCACCCCGTTCACAACCTTATTC
>JBEDNI010000125.1:0-5917 GCA_041170685.1 Bacteroidota bacterium
CGGCCGCCGTTTCATGGAAACTGACGATTTAAGTCCCAACCCGGCGGTGTTTTTGGTTTGGAAAGGGCCTGAGTTTAATAATCCGGACAGCGCAGCCCTAGAGCTGTTTGCCGATTTGTTGGGCGGGTCGGAAATAAGCCCCGTTTACACCCGCTGGGTAAAGGACAATCCTGTGTTTAATGATGCCGCCTGCTTTTACATAAGAGGTGTTGGGGAGGGTGTGTTTGTGCTGTATGGTGTACTTAATGAAGAACAGAATCACCAGCACGGGGAAGCCTGCTTAATACAAACAATGAAAGACGCTTTGGCAGGCACGTGTTTCACAGAAAGGCACATGGAGCGGATGGAGCGGGTGAAAAACAAAGCCACATCCTCCCTGCTTTTTGAAAAAGCGAGTCTGATTAACCGTGCTCAGAAGTTGTGTTTTTTTGAAAACACCGGCAATCTGGATGATATTATAACCGAGGAATCAACCTACAGAAGTATCAACCTACACAGCATGCTGAAGGCGGCAGCTACCACCATAGAGCCAGAAAATGCCTCTGTTTTATATTATCATCCTAAATCATCATGAAGTTCAGATCCTTGGCCCCGGAGGCCAAAACGATAAAAACCTTAACCTTTCTTCCTCCGCAAGAAACCCACCTTTCAGGGGGCATCCCATTGATTGCAAGCCCTAAGCGGGATTTGGGCGTTGTTAAGCTGGTTTTTTACTGGCCCACCGGCACCGCGGCTCAGTCTATCCCAATGCAGGCAAGAGCTTCGCAGACGTTAAGATTGAGCGGCAACAAAAGCCATTCTTCTGAACAAATACAGGAGGGTTTCGAGTATTTAGGGGCTTCTGCAAACCCCGATGTTGGACTATTATCATCAACACTGGTCCTACAAACCCAAAAACAGTATCTGGAGGAGGCCCTCAAATGGCTGGTTGAAGAAGGCGCCGAACCTGTTTTTCCTGAACATGAACTGGCTGTTTTTAAACAGGTAGAAACTTCGTCTTTGCAAAGGAGAATGCAAACGCCCCGTTACTGGAGCAGTAGGCTCTGTTATGAATCTATTTATGGAAAATCCTCCCCTGATTCTTCTTTTGCTGACTCGGAAAACATTGAAGCGTTAACCGGCGAGGCTCTCGGTTGGTGGCACACTAAACACCTGTCTTTTTCTGCTTGCCGAATTTTTGTTTCCGGCGATTTTGGACAGGACGAGCATGCTGTATTGGAGCGTGTGATGGGCTCAATGGCTGCGACCCGAACGACCGTCCAGGAGCGTATTGCTGCTACGCCTGCGCCTCCAACACAGATACAGCATCCCATGGAGCATGCGCAGCAAGTGAGTTTGTATATGGGAAAAGCGCTTCCTAAGCTACGTGTGGAAGACCTGCAAACAGCTTCCTTTGTCAATATGTTTCTAGGTGGGTTTTTTGGCAGCCGTTTAATGCAGGATCTTCGTGAAACGAGGGGATTAACATACGGCATTGGCAGCGGCCTGGCCCAGGCTTCCAGTGGTTTTACCTGGTATATTAGCGGAGAAATGAACAGTGCTAATGCTGAGGCGGCTGTTGAGGCTTGCAAAACCATAATGACAGGCTTGTCAACGTCCCCTCCAACCGGTGATGAACTGGAAAAGGCGCGTCGTTATGCTTCCGGTCAGCTACGGGCGGGTTTTGACGGGCCCTTTTCTTTGCCCTCAAAATGGCAGTTTTTGCTTCAGAATGACTTGCCAAAAAATTACCATACAACGTATATGAACCGAATATGGTCTATTACTTCAGACGAAATATCGGAGTTTGCATACAATTATTTACAACCGGGGTCGTTTAGCTTAGCATTGGCAGGAAAATTAAACTGATTGGGTAATCTCCAAAAATACATATTGCTTTTGTCCTTTTGTTTGGCGGGCAGATTGCACGCTGTTATCGCCCCACCCACGATTGCCCGGGCCTGTTTGGACAAAACAACCGGCACACTTACCGTTTATATCAGTAAAACACAGGACGCTTGCGGCAGCTTTGTTGCACTTAAGCTCTATGGACGCGATGATGTTATTAATCCCTATCAATTATTGTGTTATGGCGGAAGCACCGGAACAACAGCGCTAAGCGCTATTTTGCCTAACCAAAGACGATGGGAGGTGTTTGTAAGTGTACAGTATGCTTGCAATGGAAAGGACACCTTAAACTCAGATACGGTATTTATTGACGACACCCCTCCTGCGTTGTTAGCGCTTGATAGTGTGAGTGTTGACTTTAGCTCACAGCAGTTGATTGCGGGGTGGCAGAAAGCCCCTGAAAAAGATGTGATGGGTTACTCTGTTTTTAAAGTAGATCCAGCTACCGGTAATAATATATTGATTAAAGATACCGCTTCACTTGGGTACCTGTTTTCTACTTCAACCTTTGATGTAAAAAACAGCGGCAATAAAACTAATATAGCGGTATTTGACTCTTGCTACAACGGAGGGGTTATTTGTGCTGCACACAGCCCTGTTTGTGCTTCTTATTTCCCTGCAGACAACACAAATTTGCCCTGCGACAAGCTGTTTACCTTTCGGTGGACGGGATATGTTGGATGGACAGTAGACCACTATGATATTTGGGTGTCTGACGATCAAAGCAACCTCTGGTCAAAAACAGGAACCGTGAGTGGGTCTGCGCTGAACTACACTTACGCGGTTCCGGTTTTAAACAGAAAGTACTTTTTTCTGGTGAGGGCCTACAAATCCCCCTCAGCGGGATCCATTACATCCAGCAGTAATATTATTGGCGTTTACTTGGCTGGGCACGATAAGGCTAACACCAATACGATTGGGCATGTTTCTGTGGTAAACGAAAACACGTTGGAAATTACCACCAATTGGAACGCAACATCTTCCGGTTATTCCGCAACATTATATTACCGAGAAAACACCGGCTCTTCCTGGCAGGTTTTTGTTGGGGTGGTACCCAAGGGTTTTTCCCGGTTTAAGCACACAGGGCTCCTTACTAGCAATACGGCATACCAATACATGCTGGTGGTGAAAAACCCTTGCAACAAACCATCAGATTCTTCTGAAGTACATGAAAGCATCCTGCTAAAAAGGGCCGGTTTTTTACTACAATGGTTTGATTATCAACCATATAACCCCACTAACCAAACGTTAGAAGCTAGACAGAAACAGGGTTCCACGTGGAACGTGATAGGCGGTCCTTATTCCCCTTACATCCTGTCGGATACAAGTACGCCTGAGTGTTACAGGGTGGTTGCTTATAAAAAAGACGCGGGGGGCAATAGAATTGACACGGCCTACTCCAATGAGGTTTGCCTGCGGGTTTATGATACCACATTAATTCCAAACTCATTTGCACCGGAAGGAAACAACCGTTGGTTTCGCATCGTGAACCCTAACATAGAAAGGGGTCAGGCGGCAATGTCAATTTATGACCGATGGGGCGGCAAGCTGTGGCAAGGGGAAGCGCTTGACGGATGGAATGGCGAAGCTGGTGGAAGCTTAGTAACACAGGGTTTCTATATTTACAAAATAGAGATTGTACGCACGGAGAAAAGGGAGTTGTTTCAAGGTACGTTGATGTTGTTAAGATGAGAAAGAGCGTAAAAATCTCCTTTGCCGGCAGGAGAAAAAACCGACCGGCATTTTCAAAAAAAGTGTTTAAAACCATTGTAACGCAAGTAGCGGCTGAGAACAAACAGCCTATTCGCTTCCTTCAGTATGTGTTTATGACAGATGGAGAGTTGTTGTTATTAAATAAAAAGTATTTAAATCATGACACATACACCGATATTATCACGTTTGACTTGTCTGGTGCAGAAGGAATAGAAGGAGAAATATATATCTCTCTGGAAAGGGTACTAGAAAACGCATTGAACTTTGGCGTGTCAACCAAAGAAGAATTACTACGGGTGATGTTTCACGGGGTGTTGCATTTGATGGGTTATAAAGACAAAAGCACAAAAGACCAAGCTGCCATGCGAGAAGCCGAAACATATTGTATAAATTTGTACCTTGAAAAGGAAACGTGATTATTGGTTTCACGTGAAACAGCTTTGTTTTTAGGAGAATACGATATCATTGTAGTGGGAGCAGGCCATGCCGGTTGTGAAGCGGCACACGCTGCAGCGCGGATGGGCAGCCGTGTTATGCTGGTAACCATGAACATGGAAACCATTGCCCGAATGAGTTGTAACCCCGCTATGGGAGGTGTTGCAAAGGGGCAAATTGTGCGGGAAATAGACGCTTTGGGGGGTATGTCGGGCATCATCACAGACAAAACGATGATACAATTTCGCATGCTGAACCGCAGCAAAGGCGTTGCCATGTGGAGCCCTCGTGCCCAAAGTGATCGCTGGCGCTTTGCTGAAACATGGAGATTAACACTGGAAAACACCCCAAATCTGGACTTTTTTCAGGATACCGTTAAAGAAATTATCATTAAAAACGGAATGGCGCAGGGTGTCATTACCGGTATGGGTGCCGAGATTCGATCTAAAGCGGTAATACTAACCAATGGAACCTTCCTTAATGGATTGATTCACATAGGAAGCAAGAATTTTGGCGGAGGGCGCATGGGAGAAAGCGCTTCACTCGGGATAACGGGTCAATTAGAACGCTTGGGGTTTGTTTCTGGGAGAATGAAAACAGGAACCCCACCTCGGGTGGATGGCAGGAGTTTAAACTATGACGCCATGGAAGAACAAAAAGGAGATGAACAACCTGCCAAATTTTCGTTTTCACGTGAAACACACCCATTAAAACAACAACGTAGCTGCCATATTACCTATACCAATTCTTCCGTACACGATATACTCCGAGAGGGATTTGCTGAAAGCCCTATGTATAATGGAAGTATCCAGGGTTTGGGACCACGATATTGTCCTAGCATCGAAGATAAAATTAATCGTTTTGCGGAACGAGACCGTCACCAGGTGTTTGTAGAGCCGGAAGGATGGGACACCATTGAAGTATATGTAAACGGTTTTTCTACCAGCTTGCCAGACCATGTGCAATTAAAGGCACTACGTCAAATACCCGGGTTTGAAAAAGCCAAAGTATTCAGGCCGGGATACGCCATAGAATATGATTATTTTTCCCCTACACAGCTAAATCTTACACTGGAAACCAAGCTCATACAGAATCTGTATTTTGCCGGTCAGATAAACGGAACCACAGGGTATGAAGAAGCCGCCTGCCAAGGCCTGATGGCAGGTATCAATGCACACCAAAAAACACACCAAAAAAATGCAGTGGTGTTGGGAAGAAACGAAGCATATATAGGCGTATTAATTGATGATCTGGTTAATAAAGGAACTGACGAACCCTACCGCATGTTCACCTCCAGGGCAGAGTATCGTATAACATTGAGGCAAGATAATGCGGATGAACGACTTACTCCGATGGGTTATGAAATTGGTTTGGCCTCAGAAGAACGTATGCGTATACTAGAGACTAAAAAAAGAGATACTCAAACATTGCTTCACTTCTTTGAAAACAACAATATTGAAGTAGAAGATGCCAACCAACTACTCGCTGATAAAAACAGTACCACAATCACAGAAAAACAGCGTTATAAAAAGTTCTTGTTAAGACCAGAGGTTTCCTTAACCGATATAGCAAACATAAAAGAGGTGAACGAGTTGCTGTCAAACTGCCTCTTGGAGTCTGCACAAGCAGCAGAAAATCATATTAAGTATGAAAGCTACCTAAAAAAAGAGCAAGAGATGGCAGAAAAACTACAACGCCTCGAAGAAATTAAAATACCTGAACAGTTTGATTTTCATAAATTAACTTCACTCAGCAAAGAATCGCGGGAAAAACTACATAAAATAAAACCCGCAACCCTGGGTCAGGCATCCAGAATAAGCGGCGTAAACCCAGCGGACATCTCTGTCCTTCTTGTTTATTTTGGAAGATGATCAAACCGAAC
>JBEDNI010000126.1:0-5829 GCA_041170685.1 Bacteroidota bacterium
CGGCGAACTCGCATCGCTGAAACGCTTTAAAGATGATGTGAAAGAGGTACTGCGTGGCTTTGAATGCGGTTTGCAGATAGAGCGATTCAACGATATTGAAGTAGGCGACTACCTGGAAGTATACACCGAAGAACAGGTGAAACGAACCCTGTAAAATATTATGGTGCGTCTGTTTCCCTATATTACAGCAGTAGTTGGGGTCACTCTTTCCGGTTGCATTTGTGACGGGCCTACCAGTGTTCGGTTTGTAAGTGGGATAAACCAGGTATATTTTGCCGATTCGGTTGCCAATATTGTTGAACCCGTAATACAATTCACAGAAAATAGTGAGACAAAATCAAGTAAAAGGCTAGGATGCATTGGCAATAAAAAAGAACTGGGAATCAGCATCCGTACTTTAGTGCTTTCAGACAGTGTAATAGTCACCTGCAACAAAGATTTACCGGGAACACCTGCCGGTGAAAACCTGGAAGGCAATCCGTATGTGGAGGTAATAAAGATAAAAAATGCCGCCAACGATGATAAGCAGCTCAGAACCTATTCTTTTACATCCAACTGGACTGTACCGACATGGAAAAGCATGCCAGACACAGCCATACTTGCCTTCCGATTCAAGCTAAACAACGGAGAAATCATCAACAAAAGAAATACGATTGTATTTGTTAAATAAAAAAGGCCGCTTTGGACGGCCCTTCAATTAGTTTTCGTTTCGTAAGTTACAACTCGTCTTCGTTGAAGAAATAATCTTCATCGGTGGGGTAGTCACTCCAGATTTCTTCTATGCTTTCGTAGGGTTCGCCGTCATCTTCCAGTTCCTGCAGATTTTCAATCACCTCGAGAGGTGCGCCGGAACGAATGGCATAATCGATAAGCTCGTCTTTGGTAGCAGGCCATGGAGCGTCATCCAGATAGCTTACAAGTTCTAATGTCCAGTACATATTTTTTTTGGTCCTATTGTCTCGCGAAAGTACACTTTTTTTTGAAATTTCAAAATCTTTTGATTTTTGTAAAAAAAAACGGCCTAAAAAGGCTGTTTTTTTCTATATTATTGAATACAAGGGTTTTATTCTGTGATAAAATCTTTATAATTAGTGCGAACTTTGACCCATGCACCCCGACTGGCAGGATGACCTACATCAGTATTGTGAAAAACACAGTAGCCCTGAGCCTGAATTACTGCAAAATCTGACCGCCTATACCTGGCGTAACACTACCAATCCCCGCATGTTAAGTGGGAAGCTGCAAGGCCGTTTTTTATCTATGATTGCTTCATTGATTCAACCGACGTGCATCCTGGAAATCGGAACTTTCACGGGTTATTCTGCGCTTTGTATGGCAGATGGCCTGGCACCAGATGGGATTCTCCACAGTATAGAAGCCAGTGCTGAAATGACGTGGAAAGCTGAACAATGGGTAAAAAAACATGCAAAAAAAGGACAAATGATACTCCATACCGGCGAAGCATTGGATGTGATCCCCCATCTGCAAATACACCCTGATTTGATATTTGTGGATGCCGATAAGCAACAATACCCGAATTACCTGCAATACTGCTTGCCCATACTGAAACCCGGTGGCATTTTGTTGTTTGATAACACCCTTTGGAGCGGCCGCGTGCTGAACAATGAAGACTGCCTGCATGACCCCGATACCCGACAAATGCACAATTTCAATCAAATGGTAGCCGAAACACCCGGAATAGAAGTGGTTATGCTGCCACTCAGAGATGGTCTTACCATGATACGGAAAACACAATCCTAAGGATTGCTAACAGGTAAAACTGTATGGAATAAAATCCTATCAGCCTCTCAATTTATCCAGCAAATCACTGAGTTTTTCGGCATCAGCATCACCCAGATGCACCATCAGCGGCTCCAGCTTGTGAACTTCAGGATCGGTCTGTTCCAGCACCTTCAAACCTTTTTCCGTGATGCAAATATTCATCTTCCGACGGTTTACTTCGTCAATGGTCCTGCTGATCAGCCCCTGCTTGCACATGCGATCACACAACCTGGTCAAATCAGGGTTTTTATCCAGCATTACTGATTTTATCTCACCGGGGTTTGCCGACTTTGGATATTTGCCCCGTAAAATGCGAAGCACATTGTATTGCTGAAGTGTGATGTGATGGGTTTTGATAATTTCCCTTAACCGGGCGTTGGCCCAGTTGGCCGTAAAGATGATATTCACCAGCGCCTTATGCTGCGCTGATGTAAAACGGGTTTGTTTTATCTCATCTTCCAGTTTCATCTCTTGACTATAAAATGTTTGCGAGTTTAATGAATTTATGCGAGTCCACAAGCAAGCATCTCCTTAAATTTGCCGCATGAATTTTGCCAATACGCTTGCATTTGCCGAAGAACAGGACAGAGTAGATGCTTTGGCTTCATTTAGAAATGAATTTTGGTTCCCCACAGATGAAAACGGCAATTCTCTTATCTATTTCTGCGGTAACTCACTGGGGCTGCAACCCAAAACCGCCGGGCAATACCTACAGGCTGAACTGGATGACTGGCAAAAATGGGGTGTGGAAGGCCATTTTCATGGTAAAAAACCCTGGTTTCATTACCATAAGTTTCTAACCGACCATACCGCAGAACTGGTGGGAGCTATGCCTCATGAAGTGGTCGTCATGAATCAACTTACCGTGAATCTTCACCTGTTGATGGCGAGTTTTTACCGGCCGGATGAAGAACGGTTTAAAATCATCATGGAAGCAGGTGCCTTTCCAAGCGACATGTATGCCATACAAAGTCAAATAGAGTTTCATGGATTTGATTATGATGAAGCTGTCATTGAACTGAAGCCACGCGAAGGTGAACACACCCTGCACACTGAAGACATTATTGCTGCTATCGAGGAACATGCCGATCAGCTGGCCCTGGTATTTTTCAGCGGGGTACAATACTATACAGGACAGTATTTCAATATTCCTGCCATTACGGAAGCAGCACATAAAGCAGGGGTTCCCGCAGGATTTGACCTGGCGCATGCCGCGGGTAATGTAGCCCTTAATCTTCACGATTGGAATGTAGATTTTGCCGCATGGTGCAGTTACAAATACCTAAACAGCGGACCGGGAAATGTTTCAGGAGTATTTATCCATGAACGTCATGCGTTAAATCCTGATACTCCGCGGCTGGCAGGATGGTGGGGCTATCGCGAAGATAAGCGCTTTCTTATGCAACGAGGGTTTGAACCCGAACCCGGAGCGGCCGGATGGCAACTCTCTAACGCACCCGTTTTCGGAATGGCCGTACACGCTGCCAGTTTGGATATTTTTCACCGCGCCGGTATGCAAAACCTGGCAGAAAAAAGCCGCTTGCTCACTGCCTATCTGGATTTCATACTAAAGGACTGCCGTAGCCACAACCCTAATTTGCGTTTCAGTATCATCACCCCCGATCATGAACGAGGTTGCCAAATCAGCCTCTTAACCGATGAAAATGGCAAAAAACTATTTGATCATCTCACAAAAATGGACATTGTGGCAGATTGGAGAGAACCCAACGTAATCAGAGTAGCTCCTGTGCCGCTTTATAACAGTTACACTGATGTTTGGAAGCTGGGCCAGGCTCTCCTAAGTTTCAGGATTTCCTAGCACGGAAACGTTTCTTCCAAAGTTGTTTTACAATTCCATCCTTCAATCCCACATTGGGTGCGTAAATTTCGTGGATGTGACAGTTTTCCATAATTTGAATAAAAATATTACCTGCATGGTTGATGACTTCCGCCCTGTCCGGATTTAATTTCAGTTCGTATACCCTATCATGGTGGCTGAGAGACTCAATGTAAAAATTGGTACTTTTTAGGTGGTGCAGATTCATGGCCTCTCCGGATGCTGTTCCTGCGAGGGCATGTAATTTTACAATATTGCCTCCGGTACCGATGGCCTTTATGGTTTCACCTGCAGTAAAAGGCAATTCCGATAGCCATTTCAGCATTCTCTGAACTTCTGTGGTCTTTACCTTGCCTTCCCTCATTCTCACCGTACCGATATTGAAACTTTCGTACTGCTTAATCTTCCCGTTTCGAATAAAACTGATTTCTGTACTTCCGCCCCCCACATCTATGTGCAAAAATGTACTCTTTCCCGGCAGGCTATCAAGAATTGCTGCCTGAACCAGTCTGCTCTCCTCCTTACCCGTAATAATGTCTATTTTCAACCCCGTAATTTTACGGATGTCTTTGGCCAGTTTTTCACCATTTTCGGCATCTCTCATGGCGCTGGTGGCACAAACTCGCACAGCGTCCACATTGTATATCTCCAGCAGCAATGCAAACGACTGCATGGCCTTTATCAGCAAATCTGCTTTTTTTTTGCCTATTTCCTTATTCTTAAAAACATCATCTCCTAATCGAAGCGGCAACCGGGTGAACTCCACAGATTTGAAATCAGTATCCTGTAAATCTTCGTGAAGGGGCCTCCCTATATAAAGCCTTACGGCATTAGAACCGATATCAATGGCAGCTATTTTCACGTGGGCAAATTAAAGGGATTTAAAAAATTTGTTTTTATCATATTGCCGTCTACCACTGCATCAAAACTATCGATGAGTCTAAGTTTTTTCAAAATTAAATGGGCATTTTTGGAACTACTGCCTACTGCTGTTTTGATGCCTCCACGCCTGATATCATCCAAAAATCCCACAACACCCGTCAGTATATCCTTCTCACTCAACCATTCAATGAGTGCTAGATAATGCTCATTCTTCTGAATTAGCAATTGTTGTTTTTCCTCAGCTGACTTTACTGTATGAGCCCAGCTTAGTATTCTATCTAAACTCTCGGTACGACTCACCCCTTTCAGTTGTTCATTGAGTTCTTCTGTGAGATCAAAATTAATCTCTTTTGCAATACGGCTCCATGACTGATAATGATAAATGGCAGTATCTGTAAGCACGCCATCCAGATCAAAGATGACGCCTCGAATCATACTTTTTCTGTATTGCTAAGTGCTGCCTCTTTTGTCAGATGGTATTTCAGCAATGACATACCCGGGTTTTTATCAATTTTACCCAGTTTGAAGCCTTTTTCTGCAGCAACCTCCTGAAGAATTTCCGTAAAATAAAAAGCCACTGAACCTACAAAATGGACCGGAACTTCCCCGAAGTTTGGATAGCAGCAAATGTGAATTTCTGCAAATGTGGAAAGCCCTTCATATACCATTTCCCGAATATAGGAATGATCCTTGTGAGGCACAATAAAGCGCATAAAAGAGGCAAGAAATACATTGGCCTTGTTCGTATTATAAACCTGATGAAAAATTTCTTCTTTTTGCAGTTTGTACTGTTCAAAGAAAGCATCCTGTAATTCTTTAGGTAGTCTTTTATACAAATAATCGGCAATGAGTTTTTTTCCAAAATAGGATCCACTGCCTTCGTCACCCAGAATGTAACCCAACGCAGGCACTTTTTCAGAAACAGAAACGCCATCATAATAACAGCTATTGCTTCCTGTGCCGATTATGCAGGTTATGGCTGGATTTCCATCCCATGTAGCAAAAGCTGAGGCATTCAAGTCATGATTAACCTCGCAATGTGCGTTGCGAAAAAACTGCATCAGGGCAGTTAAAATCACTTCATTTCTGTCCGGACTGGAACAACCTGCGCCGTAAAAGTAAACAGCAGTGGCCTTGGAAGCAACCTGGCTGAGGTCTTGATTTCCCCTAAGATGAGTTAAAATCTCGTCCGTATGATGAAAAAACGGATTGAAACCCATCGTGTGGGTTTCTAGTAC
This sequence comes from Bacteroidota bacterium, assembly GCA_041170685.1. Lineage (GTDB taxonomy): Bacteria > Bacteroidota > Bacteroidia > NS11-12g > UBA955 > RGEC01. The sequence continues at coordinate 5,740 of JBEDNI010000126.1, forward strand.
CTTTCCGTCTTTTCCATTTATTAACCAATCGCACTTGGTAGATCCGCTTTCTGCAACTATTATCATCGATTTATTTTAAATTTAATATAC
>JBEDNI010000127.1:0-5600 GCA_041170685.1 Bacteroidota bacterium
TTAAAAAACCCATTATTACACCCAAACCCACATCAGGTAAATTTAGAATACAATCCGAAGAACCCATTGACAGCATCATCATATAGACATTACAGGCAAGCATTTGAATAAACATTCACCAAAACCAATCCTGTCATTGACGCCGCCATACTTGTAAATGGAATTTACCATCTAGAATTGCATTCAGCATTCACCATCTCAGAACAGTTCATCATTATTAAAAAACAACACGTTACACCCATTTTATCAGTGAGAAATCCTGCCTATGAGCAAGCAATGGATGTTTGGGGAAAATTCGAAAACCATATTCATACACACCGGGTTTTTGCATCTGAACAATACCGGACCAGGTTCCAACATCCTCACCGGACATTACGCCCGTTAATGCCGTACATTTCAGCACAGAAAAAGGCTCCGTCATATTTTTTCTTTTGCTGATAATCAACATCTCCACCCCCAGCTCCTCGGGTTTTATTCCATTCAGTTTCAAGGTGATTTTTGGACACATGTTTTCGCCCAAAGGCATAGCCCTGTTGGCAGTATCATGCCACTGTGTTTTAATTACACTAAGCCCCAGCCATGCCTGCTCCAGCTTTTGCTTCCATGCAGTTATTTCCTTCAGCCCTTCCCTGTCATTTTTTAGCAGCTGCTGTTTACGCTCATTGACAGGCAAATACATTTTCTGCTGATAATCCAACAGCATTCTCCCTGCTCCAAATTGCTGCCGTACCCTTATCATTCCATTGCGCATCTTAGATACCCATTGCGATGTATTTTGCTTTAATACAGCATTTTCATAGTCCGGTATTATATAGCGCTCAAGCATTTCATATAACCTTTCAGCATCCCATTCATCCTCACCATTTTTTTCAGAAACATGATGCTTGACAGTCCAACCACAGTCCATATTTTCTGCCTCGGCCCACCATCCATCATCCATACTGACATTGAGCACCCCATTCATGGCTGCCTTCATGCCGCTGGTTCCGCTGGCCTCCATGCCATCCCGGGGCATATTGAGCCATACATCTGACCCCTGAACCAGGTATTGGGCCAATGACATATCGTAATTAACCAAAAAAAACAGCTTACCCCTGAACTCAGGACTTACAGACAGATTTAGCAAATGGCTGATTTCTTCCTGTCCTGCAAAATCATTGGGATGGGCTTTACCGGCAAATAAAAATAAAACCGGCACGCGGGCATTGTTGATGATTTTCAATAGTCTGTCCTGATCAAAAAACAATAATCCCGGTCTTTTATAAGCCACAAATCTCCTGGCAAAAGTGACAATCAATGCCTTTTCATCCACCGTTTGAAACAGCCCGGCATACCGCTTGTAATAACGATTATCCCCCCCTTCCGCGCGGTTAAAGCGCGCTCTCAACTCCTGAATTAGCTGCAGTTTTAGCACAATATGTTTCCCCCATATTTCCTCAGTTGTCAGGGCATCCACATCAGAATGATTCCATTCAGACGCCACCCAGGTGGGCACATGCACACCATTGGTTACGTGCCCGATAAATAATTCATCTTCACCGTAACCTTCCCACAAACCCGAAAACATGTGCCTGCTGACCCGTTCGTGTTTGTGGCTTACTGCATTCATCTGAACAGCCGTATTGGCGGCCAATAAACTCATGGAAAAATGCTGCCCGGACCGCGAGGAGTTTGGCCAGTTGCCCAGTTGCATCAATCTTTCCCAGCTAATATTCAGCAAGGGTGCAAAATGTCCTACATAGCTTCGCAGCAGTTCTTCACTAAAAATTTCATGTCCGGCGGGAACCGGTGTATGGGTAGTGAAAATGGTGGTGGCTCTTACCCATTCGAGGGCCTCCTCAAAGCTCATATTTTCATCATACATCAGCATTCTGATTCGCTCCAGAGAAGCAAAGGCAACATGTCCCTCATTATAATGAAAAACATCCGGCAACAGCGATAAAGACTGCAGTAAACGCATACCTCCTATTCCCAGCAACAGTTCCTGTTTGAGTCTAAGTTCACGGTCACCGCCATACAACTGTCCCGTTACTTTGCGGTCTTCAGGCCGGTTTTCTGCAATGTCTGTATCCAGCAAAAACAGGCGGGTTCTTCCCACATCGGCCCGGCGTACCTGCGCATACAGGGTTCGACCGGGCAGGGCTATATTCACCCTTAGCCAGTTACCCTGTCGATCAAACACAGGCTGCAACGGCTGACAGGTAAATTTTTGTGGCTCCAGACCTGCTATTTGCTCACCATGCAGAGAGACCTCCTGTTTGAAAAAACCATAGCGATACAATAAACCTACTCCTACCAGTGGATAACCGTCATCGGAGGCCTGTTTCAGCATATCGCCCGCCAGTATTCCCAGCCCCCCGGAATATTGTTCCAGTCCCGCGTAAATTCCATATTCAGAGCAGAAATACGCTACCTCAGGCCCAGACTTCAACGGTTTGTTCATGTAGTTAGTAAATGCATGATATACGCTGTCCAAACGGGATTTAAAATCTTTGTCTTTTTCCAGTTCGGATAAACGGTCTGTTCCCATCTGCTCCAACATAATCAGCGGGTTATGGGCAGATTGTTCCCATCCAATAGGGTCCATATACTTGAACAAATCATAGGTTTCCGGATGCCAGGTCCACCAAAAGTTTTTCATAATTTCCTCCAGGGATCTGAGTGATTCCGGCAGCTGTGTTTCTACGAATATTTTGCGCCAGCGTGGTGCCCCGGCAGGTCCGGTGCTCCCTGAAATCGTGAAGGCATGCACCGTGGCTTCGTGGCTGAAACTCGACTGACGTGTTTGCGTTTTTTGCAACGCGCGGCCATAAGCCGTTATGTAGTTTTGCAGCAGGTGTTTCCAAAGGGTTTTACCTGACAATGCATGGGCTGAAACACGGGCCATTTTAACCTGTTCTGAGGTTAACGAAGCGAATTGCATCACCACGTCAGCAATATCGCGGCTCACATCTGCCAAACTTTTCTCCCCCCTCACAATGACTGCGGCCCCGTGTCCAATATCGTTCTGTGGCATGTTTGCCAACAGAAAATCTCCAAATCCTGCATTATCCGTGGTAATGGTAGGCACATGAAAAGCCACACTCTCCTGCGGTGTATAGCCCCATGGCTCATAGTATGAAGGAAACACAGTCAGATCAAACCCCGGTAATAAATCATAGTATGAAAGGTGGTAAATTCCATCCTGTCCGTTTAAGTAAACCGGAGAATAGACCACATGGACTTTTCCGTCTTTGCCATCCGGTAAATCCGCTTTTTCAATGGCTGAGGCGATGGTATCGTGTCCAACGTCCATTAAATTATGGGTAATCAAACGATTTCCAAGCATTGGACCATCGGCACCATTGAGGATGGTTTGCAAATCTTTGCGGTGTCCGGTATGCCCGGCCGGAATAAAAACAAAGGCCAGTATATCCCTACCCTGATACTGATTTTTCAATAGCACAAGCGCCTCAATGAATGCATCTATCCCCTTATTATGAAACTCATACCTTCCGCTTTTTAGCAGCAATAAAGTATTATCACCAAACGCCTTACCCTTTATGGCAGAAGCTACATCCAGCAAGCGTCGGCGAGCCATCATCCTTTTTTCCTGGAATAAAAAATAATCGGGGACGATGCCGGTATCAAAACCATTCGGCGTAATGATGTCGGGAGCTTTACCCAAAAAGGCCAGGCACTCCTTACCCGTTATTTCGCTAACTGTGGTAAAACAATCTGCCATCCTGGCAGCACATTTTTCCAGGGAATGCTTGGCCGTTACATTGAATTTGCGGGCTTCCTGGGCAGCATCATATTGGTTCAGGTTTTCATACAGCGGCAAACCGTTACCTGCAATGCATCGTCCGAGCACTGTTGCATGCGTAGTGAATACCGTAGCTGCCTGAGGTACATGCTCTTCCAGATACAGCAAACCCGCACCGGTCATCCATTCGTGAAAATGAGCTACCATGCGGTCGCTATAGGTTAAATAAAAATGATAAAAGCTCTCAATCACTTTTCCGGCAGCATAACCAAACATAGCGGGTTCGGCATAATCCCATCCACCCGTAAGGGAATCCAACTGGAAGCGGGTCCACAAATGGGCAAAAACCTCATTTTTACGGGCAAAAAACGGGGTGAAATCCACCAGTATCACGGGGGGATTACCCGGAATTTTCCAGCGTCCGGTGCGGGCATGAATACCCAGTGAAACAGCATGATTTCGCCAGTCGGCAAATAATTCAGTATCTTCCTCAAATTCAGGATGCTCGGTAGCCCCTTTCCATATATCAGGGCCAATCATGATTAACTTATCCTCCCAAACCTGCATAGCAGCAATGGTTTTGCTGCTAATCACCGTATGTATTCCACCCACCTTGTTACATACTTCCCAGCTAACCTCAAAAATCACATCGGCGGTATATTGATCTTCATCCATCATATTGACTGTATTAATCTGTTTGAACCCTGTGCGGTATTGCTTCCCGCTGTGTTTTAAATGAACGTCGAAGCGCAGGCGGTAACGAAGCAACAGATTCCAGCCTCAGTTCAAAATCTGCCAGCACATTCATGTAATTCACAAATGCTTCATAGGGCGAATCATAGGGGTTGAAATACTTATGTACATCGCCATCGGCGAAATATTTGGTACACATGTAATAAAAATGATCGCTGGTTTGCAATTTTTGCCAGTCACGCTGAATATGCTCATCTGCGCAGCTTTCCACCCGTGATTGCAGTCGATACAGACTTTCAAAGGCATCGTCCTGCAAGGGATTTCCCAGCCAGGCACTCAGGTCTCGGGCTTCGTCTGCCCACGAAACCGGCTCAGGCATACTGATTCGCTCTACCGGAACCAATTGCTCCAAAACTTCTGAGGGTGTAATAAACTGAAAATCTGAATTTTGAAATACGGCCTCCGGGAGTGCTTGTAAAAAATCAAAAATGCCGGATTCTGCCCACTGGTGTTCACCAAAAGTTTCATAATCCATGAATAAATTCACCAGAGGCTCATCTTCAGGTATGGCATTCAGCCAGTGCACAAACTTTTCAGCGGTTAATGGACCTTCATTCCAGCCGGGCTGAGAAAAACGAAAAGCAATATCATCACTCAATCGGTAATTCTTAAGCAATAAACTCAAGGCCGGTGCCTCTGAAGCAGCATATAAAAAATTAGGACTCCTCCAGCCCAGAATCCGGTCTGCTCCCTCGGCCAGTATGCCCTTAAATCCCATTTCGGCAGCATATTTTCCAATGTTATCAGAATAAATAAGCTCTGTATTACGCAACATAGCCGGTTGCTGGTGAAACAGCGACATGATCATTTCTCCATGTCTTTTTACCTGTTTTTCAAACTCCTTTTGGCTCGCCAGCGCACTTAGGGAATGACCGTAAGTCTCTGCCAGCACCTCCACCTCCGGTTGCGATAACAACTCCTGAAACACGGATAACACTTTCGGGTTCATTTCCTGTAATTGCTCCAGCACCATCCCTGAAAATGAAAATGAACACTTAAAACGACCGGGATAGCGGCGAACGAGATCTTGCAGAAGCAGGGTAGCCGGCAAATAACACTTGGCACTTACCTTATCCAGAATCGCCCTGTTTTTATCATCGTC
>JBEDNI010000128.1:0-5770 GCA_041170685.1 Bacteroidota bacterium
GTATAAAGCAGTTTCATGAGGCTTTTCGCGCTGCTTATTTGTTTAGGGTTCTCATCTCCGCTGATATCGCAGGTGGTAAATACCGGTTTTGTGGATACCACCGGTGGTGAGCATTTGGGTAGAATTACCCTGGGAGCCTGCGTGGATGCATATGGCAACAGCAGTGGTGCGGGAAAAACACTGCCCTACATGGTTTCTTCGGCAGAAAATAACACCTTTGGCGTTAACCTGGCTATGCTGGATATCCGCTACCAGACTGCAGGCGTGCGGGCACGCCTGGTTCCGGCTTTCGGCACCTACATGAATGCCAATCTTCCGGCACACTCAAAAACCTACTGGAAGCCAGTGTGGGAGTGCGCCTGTCTGAAAAACACAACCTGTGGATGGATGCAGGAATTTTGGGATCTCCGTATACCAATGAGAATCCGGTGAGCAAAGACCAACTGATGTATACACGGTCATTGTCTGCAGAAAATTCGCCTTATTATCTGTGTGGCATCAAGCTGGGACTGCCGTTGGGTAAAAATACGCGTTTTTACACCTACCTCATCAATGGCTGGCAACAAATACAGGACAACAATGAGCAGCTGTCGCTGGGAACCCAGTTGGAATGGCAGTTGGGCAAAAATCACATCATCAACTGGAACACCTACATCGGCAACGAAAAAAGTATAGCAAGGCCCAATTTCAGCACCCGTGCTTTCACCGACCTCTACTGGATAGGCAAATTGGGCAAGAAATGGGATGTGTCTGCCTGCGTGTATGCGGGAGTTCAGCGCTATACCACACTGCGGACGGACAGTCTTATGCCCATTCCCGACCACCCGGACTATAAGCAATATACCTGGTGGAATGCCAATGTGCAGGTGAAGTATGCTTTTAACGCTAAATTATCACTTTCGGGACGTGTGGAATGGTTTGATGATTACAACAACATCTTTCAAACACCTATGCATCATGCCATTAAGGGGTATAGAACCGGCAGTTACGGATTTTGTTTAAACCAAAAAATAGAAGATCACGCCCTGCTGAGACTGGAATACCGCCGCTTTTTTACTGGCAGCGATGCGATTTCTATTTACCCCTTTGACAGTGGATACCGCGACAACCTGGATGTGCTGAGTGCCTCACTCTGTGTGTGGTTCTAAAGATGATCCAACAGCTTCGCTAAAATGCCGCCGCTACCGGCACGAAAGACGCTTTAGGGGGTGGGGTAATTGGGAGGACAAACTACCGTCAACTCCAAAAACCCCGAAGGGGTGTCATAATTGTAGCACCAGCGGTGCGTAATTCCCCGAACCCCATAGGGGTGACATCCACAATCATCCACATATCCATTCAATAGCGGGTTCATTAATGCCACCCCTTCGGGGTTCGTATCACCGTGTATTGGGTTATTATTATCATTCCGCTCCTCCGGAGCTGCCTAGAACAACCCCGAAGGGGTGCCATTATCATAGCACCAGCGGTGCGATACATCCCAAACCCCGAAGGGGTGACATGTTGATACATTATAGCTAGGTTGTGAAATAAAACCCGAAGTCGGGAGACTTCGGGTAGCGGGTAGCGGAATAACACCTTTCAGTCCTGCATTCCCTTTCCCTGTAAAATCCTGTCTCTGCTTTTGGCAATTCTGTCAATGCGGGTTTGAGATTGTTTGGCCCCGCCAAAATGGAGAATATACCCCCTTTGCCTGCCCGGGGTTAATGCATAAAACGCCGTAAACAGCTCGGCATCCGATTGGAGGGCCTCCTGCAGTTCCTCGCACATGGGCTGCTCCTCGGGTGACTTAAAGGCCACTTTCTGTCCGGATTCCTCTATACCAATGGCCTCCTTAAGATAATCCTTGATAATTGCAGTCTGCACCATTACCTGTTCAGGTGCCGAAAACTTCATGTACCGAGCAGACTGACTGTTCTCACCGGGTTTCACCAGCAGGTTTTCCGGATCCTTCATCAATGCACCTTTGAAGAAACTGAGGGTAGCACAGCTTTTTAAAACGCCCAGTAACACTACATTTTTATTTCCCTTCACATAGCATGGCACTCCCCACTTGCGGGTTTCAGTGAGTCCGCTTTGATGCAATATGTCTCTCAATAATATCAGCTCTTCTTGCCAGTTGTGAACCTTGCATGCCGGCGTTCCTCCCAGCGAACAGCGTCCGCAACCTTCCATAAAAAAAACATCTGCCTCGGAAACGAATCTCACAGAGGCAAAAATATGCAATAGTGGCTGAATCAATAACTGCTGCTTTGCGCATTTTTACTAACGAAAACTCAGATTTGTCATGTTTATTCCAAAAATTCTCGATTTTTTCGGTCAAATCCTTCTCATTCATTACATTTGTTATTGTGAGAAGAATAATTACCGGTTTATTACTGCTCGGAAGTCACTCGCTTTTTTCTCAGTTTGTCCAAATTGGTGAGGGGTATTTTCTGGGTACTTTGGCCGGCCCTATGGTCGTTTCTACCTCTGCAGCAAACTATGGTTGCCGTTTTGCCTACATCTACCCCAAATCGGTGCTGGGCAATTTAAAGCATGGTGACAGCATGGAAAGTATGGAGTTCCTGCGCAGCGCAGGTGCGGCCATCGGCACAGGAACGCAGCTCTCCATTTGGCTAAGAAATACTACCCGCAGTGATTTCGGCAGCGGACGTATCTCTTTTTCTGGGGAAACAGCCGCTGCAACAAGGGTTTACAATGCTACACCTGCTTTTGATCTGGGCTCTAATGAAAGTTTTTACCGATTCCCATTCACATTAGGTAAATACGTATTTGACACCACACAGGGGGATAATCTGGAAGTGCTCATATCGTTCTCACAGAGCGTGGCTCAACCGGGTGCAGTAAATTTCTACTTTGAAAGCAGCGCCAGTATATCCGGCTTCTCGCCCAATCAGACCAAGAGCTTTACGGGATGGCCTTTGCCCGACAGCTTAGGAACATCTTCCGAATATCACCCCACCGTTATCTTCAATTATCCCCGCTATGATTTTGATGCAGCAGCCATCAAATTGTATACCCTGGGCAAATTGCCTGTACCATTGGGAAATCCTGACAGTGTGAAAGTACTGTTGCGAAACGTGGGCAAAAAAAACCTGAGCTCTGCCCGGGTTAGAACAATGCTGAAAGGCACCAACACCGGCGCTGACAGCACCACATTCAATCTGAATCGCGGTGCGCAGCTATTTTTAAATCTGCCCAGTCTGTCGCCCTCCAAAAAAGGACTGGATACCGTTCTAGCCATTGCTGTAGATAATAATAGCAGCAATAATACTGCCCGTAGCTACCGACAAACCAATGAAAATATTTACAGTTACAGAGATGTGACCCAGCCCCCGGCGCCCGGCGGCATAGGTTTTAACGGTGCCACCGGCGATTTTGTAGCCCGCTTTTTTTCCAACAAAAGCAAGGCCATTAATCAGGTTACCGTGGCTTTCGCCATAGCAGGCCGCTCTTTCAGGGTGGGTATTTGGGACAATAGCGGCCGCCGCGGCAGGCCGGGAAAACTGCTGTATCAGAGCAATATGCTGACAACGGTGGCAGGCAATTATATACTTGATCTTACCACTCCGGTTTCCGTAGCCGGCACATTCTATGTGGGTGTAAGGCAGCTCGGCACAAGCAATGTGGCATTCGGCTATCAGGATGAAAATCCGGTACGGCCCAATACATTCTTTTATTCAACGCCTACCGGCGATACCAACTGGGTGGATTTTGCGCCTAATGCACCCTTTAAATTCATTATTGAACCCCGTCTGCAGGGCGATACGGACTTAACCGCCGTGTCAGCGGATTTCCCAAAAGACAGCATTGACCGATTTACCATGGACACCATGGCACCACAAGGTACCATTGCCAATATTGGGGCTAAAAACCTGAAAGACAGCTTTAGTATTCGCTGTGAAATCAATGTTTTTGGCAAGAATGTATACAGCCAAACCCTGCGCGACACCCTATCCTCAGGACGACGAAAAACCTACACATTCCCTAAAAAATTCTATCCACTGGATTACGGCGAACATGAATTGAAAATCATCGTATCCGCCAAGGGCGATTTCATTAATGACAATGATACTGCAACCCGTAAATTCTTCGTCGGGGTGAAAAAAGATGTGATGGTATCGTCCGTTTTTGACCCATACACAGGGGCCATCTATGAATACCAGAGGGACACTTTCATGCCGGTGGCCACCATTCAGAATCCCGGATACGACAACTCCGTTTCTTTCAATGCACGATGCCGGATTTTAAAGGGAAATACTGTTGTTTACGACAAAACCAACACCCTGAGTTTACCCAGGTTTCAGAGCAAAATTCTGTCATGGCCCACTTACCGTTGCACGGATACAGGTCGGCTCACGGTATTGTTTACCACCGATATGTCCGGTGATAAGCAACCCATCAATGATACCCAGCGGGTAAGCGTATTCGTCATAAAATCCTATGACCTTGGGGTGGACAGTGTGGCATCGCCTATGAAAAACTTTTTCTATCCTGTAGGAAAACCCATCGTTCTGAAGCCACGGGTTTACAACGACGGCCTGCTGAATATAGGTGCTGCACGTTTGTCTGTGCGCATCAGTTCTGCTTATACCACAGCGGTTTTCCGCGATACATTTGTGTACCCGCTCGCCGGAAAAGATGGCTATGTGGTGAGCATGCCCCGCTCCTACACTCCGTCCAAAAAAGGCATCTACAAGGTGGTTTTCAAGGTTTACCATCCGCAAGATTATGTAAAAAGTAATGACAGCATTGTGCAGGATTTTTTTGTGGGCAATCCCTTTGATTACAGCGCCATATCGGTTAATTATCCTACCGGTAAAGACACCCTATCTATCGGTGCAGGTCCGTATGCCCCCAAAATGCGCATTGCCAACCTGGGTTTTGTAAAAAACACGGATGCCATACCCTTTGTATGCCAGATTTGGTATGGAAATACCCGCATTTATCAGGATATCAAAACCACCTCGCTCGACACCGGTCAGGCGCTGGATTTTGATATGATGAAAACCCTAAACCCCATTAATGTTGGTACCTACCGTGTTATCGCCTACACCAATTATGCAGCCGATGTGAACCGTAAAAATGATACGGCACTTTCCTCTTTCACGGTTGTAATTGGCAAGGATGCTGGCGTGGTGAGCATTGATACCCCATTTGCCGGTCAAAAAGTGTATGCCCGTGAAACCTATTTCAATGTGCATGCCACCATCAGCTCCAACGCCAGATTGGCTTTGGGGCCTGTTCGTACTACGGCAGAGGTGCTCGCAAAAAACAACAGTATAATCAGCCAGGCGTTCCGCCTGGACACCTTAACGCTGGCGAAAATGGAGAAAAAAGTAATCCTGAAAGACCTGTTGTTGCCCGATTCCGGGAATTACAACCTTCGGGTGCGCGTGAGCAGTGCACAGGATCAGAATATGTTGAATGACACGCTCAACACGCCCATACGCGGGGTAAGAAGGCACGACCTGGCCTGGGTGGCGTTTGAGACGCCCACTACCGGACAGTGGTTGCTCAACACTTCGGGTAATGCAAAACTGAAGGCATCGCTTATTCAGACGGGCGAAGACACCACGGCTTATAATGGTAAGGCCATTTTTAGGGTGCTGGATAGTATCAGCGGGTTCGTATTGTTTACCGATACAGGAAATTTCACCACCCTTCCCAAAGGTATGTCGGTAACGGTAGCATCCAACAGGATGTTTCCGTTCGTGATTGCCGGTGCATTTAAGGCAGATGCGGTGCTGGAGCGCTACACAGACCT
>JBEDNI010000129.1:0-5559 GCA_041170685.1 Bacteroidota bacterium
GCCTACCATTAAGGTATCTGCTACCCCCATTAACACAATTCCCAACTGTCCCATAATGATGGGAATGGCCAGGGTGAAGGTTTGTTTAAGTGTTGCCCGATGGGGAGAGAAGAAACGTTTCAAGTGGAGCAAAAATAAGGCAATAAACACTTAACCGTTGAAACAGTTTATCGCCATATGTAAAGGCAAAAAATGTTAGTTCACTCAACACACCTCACTTTCCTAGCTCCTTAACCGTAACTTTGCCATGTTGGAACCAACCGTACTCTTTGAAGACAACCACCTGATTGCCGTTAACAAACCGGCTGGGCTGGCTGTGCAAGGAGATATTACCGGAGATGTGCACCTGCTGGACATCGTTTCAGACTACCTGGCAACCAAATACCACAAGCCGGGAAAGGCCTTTGTTGGCCTGATACATCGCCTGGACCGACCTGTAAGCGGTGTGGTGTTATTGGCCCGCACCTCAAAAGCCCTGGCCCGTATGAATGAACAGTTCCGCGACAAAACCACCCAAAAAAACTATCGGGCACTGGTAAAAGAATTGCCACCAAAAAATTCAGATACCCTCATCCATTACCTGGGAAAAGACAGTAAAACCCACCGCGCACTTACCTACCTGAAACCGAAAGCCGGTGCAAAAGAGGCCGTTTTGCATTACGAGTTACTGAAACACGCACATGAAGGTTATCTCCTCGACATAAAACTGGAAACCGGCCGCTTCCACCAAATTCGTGCTCAGCTTGCCAAATCCGGCATGCCCATTTTGGGCGATGTAAAATATGGAGCCGGCACACCCCTGCCCGATAGAAGTATTGCCCTGCATGCCTTTTCACTGGAATTTAACCACCCGGTTACTGCCGAAAGAATCTGCATTAACGGACCGTACCCAAAACAGCCCTGGTGGAAGGGTTGCTAGTATTGGATTTCCCGCAAAGGATCCCAGTATAACCGCTCAAAATCAACAACCCTGTCATGTTCTATCCTCACACCCTCTGCCTCCAACAGTCCTTGCATGGCTTTTTCATCGCCAAAATGGGCCTTCCCTGTCAACATACCTAAACGATTCACCACCCTGTGTGCCGGAACCGGGATTTCAAGCCCGTGGCTGTTGTTCATAGCCCAGCCCACTATACGGCTGCTGCGGCCAGTCCCCAGATACCGCGCTATGGCTCCATAGGATGTAACCCTTCCATGCGGAATGAGCCGCACAACTGCATATACATCCTCAAAAAAATCATTTTTATCGCGATTCATCGCAGAGTTGGAGTTTTGGAACAAAATTTGCAAATTATTTGTTCAATTGCAAATCCCATGAGAATGCTAAGAACCCTCACCCTTTTTTCAGTGCTTACAGGCACCGCTGCCCTAACCGCGCAAATCATTCCCTATCAGCGCACTGCTCCGGTGAAGATAAACAATATCGGCGTTTACCCTAAACTCACCAATACCAAAAACTGGGATGGACGTGAGGCCGGAACATACAGTCTGCGTTTTAAAATCAGAGGATTGAAACCCGGGGATACTGCCTACATCGCAGATTATTACCTCGACAACAAATACCTGCGCGACACCGCAGTCGTTGACAAAAAAGGATTAATCTCATTCACCGGAAACAAGAAACTTCAGCGGGGTATGTACCTGTTTGTTATGCCCAAAAAAGCTGACTTTTTCGAGTTTATCGTAGATGATGACCAGGATTTCACCATCAGCACCGATACACAGTTCTGGAAACGCGAATACTACAAAACCATGAAAGTGGAGGGATCTGACCAAAATGCGGCGTTCGCGGCCTACCAGAATGGACGCGTTGACCTTGGTATCGAAATTGCCAAGCTGGATGAACGCATTAAAGGCGAAACCGACGAAACCGCCAAAAAATTGATGGAAACCAAACAAAAATCCCTGTACGAAAAGAAAGAAAACTATGACAAGGATTACATTGCTGCCCATCCCGACCACCTGCTTTCACGCTTCCTTTATGCCATGATGGATGTGGACGTTCCCAGCGAATTACCCGCAAAACCCGATGGCACCAAAGACAGCTCGTTTCCCTACAACTATTACAAAGCCCATTATTGGGATCATGTGGATTTTGGCGAAGACGGACTTGTGCGCATGCCCGTAAACTTCATTAAGCAAAAACTGAATTTCTATTTCGATAAACTGGTGAGCCCGGATCCGGATAGCTGCATTAAAGAATGCAACATCATTCTGGACAAAGTAAAAAACACCATCGATATGGAGCACTTTGTCATTTACCATCTCACCTACAAATTTGAAACCAGTAAGATTATGGGTCAGGATGCAGTTTTTGTGAATCTGGCAGTCAATAATTATTGCAACGGAAAAGCATGGTGGACCGACAGCACAACCATCGAAAAAATGTGTGAAGCTGCCGTGCGTAAATCATCCACTTTGGTAGGAAGAATTGCCCCCCCGCTGGAACTGCTAACCCCCGACAGCACTTGGGTGAGTACCGCTTCTGTACAGGCACCCTACACCCTCATGATTTTCTGGGACCCGACCTGTGGTCACTGCAAAGAAGTGATGCCCAAACTGGCGAAAGTGTATGAAAAAAATAAAGACAAGGGCTGGAAGGTAATTGCACTGGCAAGCAGCGATAAAAAAGCCGAATGGCTGCAATACATCGCTGAACACCCTGAAGTGAAAGAGTTTACACACCTCAGAAGAGGAATCGTGCGTTCTGAGGAAATGGCCCACAACATGCAGTCATATTACATTGTAGCCAACCCCACCATATTTGTTCTGGATAAAAACAAGAAAATACTGGCCAACCGCATAGACAGCGAAAAAATAGAAGAGTTTATCAGCCACTTCGACAAAGAATAAACCCGTTATTTTTTGAACCACTTTTTGGTATCGCGATACATGGTTCCGGTGAAGTAAGTGAGGCCATATGACCAATAAGGTCCCGTAAAACGGGTTGTCTGAAAACCTGACAAGCGCACACCTACACCGGCATAAAAACCAAAATAGCGCAGAAACCGAACGGTACCACCAATACCGGCCTCTACCGGAATGATAGTTCCAATATTGGCTTTTTTAATATCTGCACCGCTTTTACGGTATTCCCAACCATTCCCAATGCCGGCCTGAAAAGAGGTTACCACCTCGAACCGCCAGCTTTGGTGAACATAGTATTCCAGGGTAGAACTGAAGTATTCAAAACCCTGATTGAGCGTATCTTTTTCCAAAGTCTGTAATAACCGACTGTTGTAATATCCGGTCCATACTGCCACCTTACCAAAATCCAGACCATAACGCAAACCATTCACATCCACCGGCACTCCACTCATAATAGACTTGCGACTATCAAAACCCACACGCAATCCGGGCGTTTTCATCAGGGAAAGCCTGACCGTATCCACAGGATTCCACCTGATTAGGGCAGTATCCTGAGCATGCAGACTTAGCACAATCATGCACAACGGGTAAAAAACTATGCGCACGCAGCGAAGTTAGGGGTAGTTTCCGGAATATTTATTTTCAATGTTTCGGCAGATGTTAATAAGCGCCCCCAGCCACAAAATTTCCCCTATTTTCGCATTAAACATGTCGTTTCCCTACCAGATAAAAACCCTTGACCAGTATCAAAATGCCTACCGACAAAGTCGCGAAGAAACTGAATCTTTCTGGGCAGGCATTGCTTCACATTTCACCTGGCACAAACCCTGGCACAATGTGGTGCAATCAGACTTCCATTCCGCCACCCAGCGATGGTTTGAAGGCGGTAAACTGAACATCACGGAAAATTGTTTGGATCGCTATGCGGCCACACAGCCCGATACCACCGCCATTCTGTGGGAACCCAACAACCCTGAAGAACCCAATGTAACGTATACGTACTCCCAGCTTTTGGCCGAGGTAATGCTGTTTGCCAATGTGCTGAAACACCGAGGTATCAGCAAGGGTGATAGGGTTTGTATCTACATGGGTATGGTGCCCGAACTGGCCATAGCTGTGCTCGCCTGTGCCCGCATCGGTGCCATTCACTCTGTCATTTTTGGTGGATTCAGCGCACAAAGCATTGCTGATCGCATTTTAGATGCAGGGGCATGTGCTGTCATTACCTGCGACGGTGCCTTCAGAGGAGCCAAAACCATACCCCTCAAGGAAGTGGTGGACGAAGCCCTGTTAACCTGCCCCTCGGTTCATACCACATGGGTGTTGAAACGCACCCATACCCCTGTGAGCATGCAGGCGGGCCGGGATTTTGACTGGCACACCGAGACCGAAGCCATGAAAAGAAATGGTCATACAGATTGTGCTGCCGAAAGTATGGACTCAGAAGACCCCCTGTTTATTCTCTACACCTCCGGTTCCACCGGTAAGCCCAAGGGTGTGGTCCACACCACTGCCGGCTATATGGTATGGGCGCATTACACATTTGTAAACGTATTTCAGTACCAGCCCTCGCAAATCCATTTCTGCACTGCAGACATCGGGTGGATTACCGGCCATAGCTATATTGTGTATGGTCCGCTTAGTGCCGGAGCCACCACCCTGATGTTCGAAGGCATCCCTACATGGCCCGATGCAGGCCGTTTCTGGGATATTGTTCAAAAACACCGTGTTAACATTCTGTATACTGCACCCACCGCCATCCGCAGTCTCATGGCTTTTGGCGAAGAGCCCATACAAAATAAAGATCTGAGTAGCTTAGAAGTGCTGGGCACCGTCGGCGAACCCATCAATGCTGAGGCATGGCACTGGTATGACAAAAACATTGGTAAAGGCAAAGCACCCATCGTTGATACCTGGTGGCAAACCGAAACAGGGGGTATTATGATCAGTAACCTGGCGGGTGTTACCGAGGCCAAACCCACCTTTGCCACCCTGCCCCTACCGGGCGTTTTTCCTGCACTGCTGGATGAAAATGGCCGTGAAATGGAGGAAAACGCCGTATCGGGCAATCTGTGTATTAAACAATCCTGGCCGGGGGCAATACGCAGCACTTGGGGCGACCATGAACGTTGCAGACAAACCTATTTCTCTGCTTATCCGGGGTTGTATTTCACGGGTGACGGCTGCCTGCGCGATGAACAGGGCCTCTACCGCATCACGGGGCGGGTGGATGATGTACTGAATGTATCGGGGCACCGCATTGGCACCGCCGAAGTGGAAAACGCCATCAACATGCACAGCGGTGTGGTAGAAAGCGCGGTGGTGGGCTTCCCTCACGATGTGAAAGGACAAGGCATTTATGCCTTCGTGATTTGCGAGAGCATGCCCGCAAACCCTACGGAAATGCACAACGATATCTTACAAACCGTTTCCCGCGTGATTGGCCCTATTGCCAAGCCCGATAAGATTCAGTTTGTGAGTGGGCTACCCAAAACCCGCAGCGGTAAAATCATGCGGCGCATTTTGCGCAAAATCGCCGAAGGCGAAACCCAAAACCTGGGCGACACCACCACCCTACTGGATCCGGGGGTGGTAGAAGAGATTTTGAAGGGGCGGTTGTAACGGCTATCATGCTTGGCTCCCCGAAGTCTCCTGACTTCGGGCACACAAGGCCTTTTCATCCTCATAAAT
>JBEDNI010000130.1:0-3101 GCA_041170685.1 Bacteroidota bacterium
CTTTAATATCTGTAGGATTATTTCTTGTTATTGTTATTATTTTCACCCAGGTAAAAAAGTCACAAATAATGAAAGAGCGAGATCAGCTTTTATTAGCATCTGAAAATTTATCGCTACAAAATCAGCTGCATGAAATGCAGACCAAACTTAACCTGTTTGTGCAAACTAAAATCAATAAAAGAAACGCAATAGATGAACTAATGCGCAAATTCAATTTAACAAAAGATGAAAATGGTAATTTAAACGCGCAATTAATTATGGAGCTTCGAAACAGCACTATTCTTACAAAGTACGACTGGTTTAAATTCCGTGAAATGTTCTCTGCCGCCTATGGTAATTTCCTAGAAGAAGCAGAAACCAAATTACCGGATATTTCTCAGGCTGAATTAAGGTATTTAGCTCTTAAAAAGTTACAGCTCAAAACACCTGATATGGCCAAAATGATGGGCATTAGCGAAACATCGGTACGCTCTATCAAGTCAAGACTCTTAAAAAAATATCCTGAGTTTAACAAAATCAGCTAAATGCAACAATTTTGCAATGAAATCATTATAGCCGCAAGGCTTCGCTAAATTTATTTTGCATCACACCAAATTCATGACCAATGAAAAAGAAATCCGTTACACTGCTCTTTGCATTTTGTTTATTAATTTCATTTAAGGTTATCGCCCAGCCTGCCGGTGCATTGCCTGCAAAACCCAATATTGTGTACTATGCTGGAGGCAGCTGTATTTTTTATGATAAAAATAGCAATGTATTATTAAGCGTTGATGCCAATGAAGCCGGATGGTCTGCAACGCCTGCTAATGCAGCCTGGGTCGTAGTTACACCTAACAATGCCGGCTATTATGAATTCCCAAATTACACAAACAATCTACCCACTTGCAATGCAAGAGAATATATTCAACCCTTTTGGAGTGCAGATACCATATTTAATGAGTTGGTGCTGTTATCCGGACTGAACAGCAGCGCACGGCTGATGTTTACTCCAAAAAAAATCATCAAAGTAACCAATTACGACTTTTCAAAGAGCTTCATTGAAAACACAGACTATTCCGTTTCCGGCAATAAAATTATTCAAAAATCCACCACGCTTTCTGCAACCTACAGCATCAAAGCAGGGGTAAAAGGCAATGGACAATCCAACGGATTAATGAATGTCAGCCCGACATCATGGACTTGTGTTAGCTACATCCCCGACCGAACCGACTGGAAAGGCAATGCCATCATCACTTCAAAAGGACATTTATTGCCAAAATTTCTAAATAAACTCAACAACAAACAGGCAGTAACGATTGAAGCATTCGGTATGAGTATCACTGCCGGCCTTAATGTAAGCGGATTCGCAGGAGACAATAAGAATTTCACTCCCACAAGGCCTTACATGCATAGTTATGTCGATCTGTTTGGAGAAGAAATTGGCAGAAAATACAACACCAGTGTAAATATTATCAATGGCTCATGCGGAGGTAAAATGGTGGCATGGATTGATAAATACTGTAAGGAAATGGTTAATCCCAACAATCCGGACCTTGTTATATTGGACATGGGTATGAATGATATCTGGGGAACCACTTCCAATGCTGCTTTCAAGGCAAGTATGCAAAGCTGTATCGCTAAAATCAGACAGGGTTGCCCGAATGCAGAATTTATATTAATCGGCAACATGCTCCCTGATATCAAATCCCCAGGGTCACCATTGAATGGAGAAACACTGATGTATGGATTTCTACAGGAATTAAAATCACTGGAAACAGAAGGCATTGTCGTTTTTGATATGACAACCTTAAGTGACACTATTTATCGCAGAAAAGGTGCAACCCACTGTCATTCTAATTCTCTGCACCCAAACGATTATCTGGCCAGATGGTATGCACAGGGACTGGTAAACACCCTCAATGTAAACATTAAAACCGGCAACAAGTATTATGTCAACACCTCGGGCAATAATACAGACGGCCTCACAATAGCCACCGCATGGACCGATTTAAACAAAGTAAATAATTTCACTTTCAAGGCAGGTGATACCATTCTTTTAGAGGGTGGCAAAACGTTTACAGGCCATATTAACCTCGATGCCTCAGATGCCAATAGCACTAACAGCCAATTGGTTATAAAAAGTTATGGGCCCGCAGGTAAAGCTAAAATTAAAACAAATTCAATTTCAACCTGTGGACTAAAAGCCACCAATTGTCAGGGAGTTACGATAGAAAATCTGATCTTTGAGGGACCCGGAACTACATTAGCTAAAGACTTCGATGGCATTCAGTTCTATTCCGACTTACCTACCGGAAAACTATACAATATAAGCTTATCAAACGTGGAGGTTTTCAATTTTGGTTATTGTGGAATTCGATTCATGAGTAAGTGGGATGCCAATGTAAAAAGCGGATTTTCCAATGTCAAGCTAAACAACTGTAAGGTGCACGATTGTAGAGAAAATGGAATCGTTAGTATTGCTTATGATAATCAAAACACGCAATATTACAATCATGATAATTTTCACATTTCCAATTCCGAAGTCTACAGTATTCCGGGTTACAGTGCCAGTAGCCACAAAGGAAGCGGCATCGTTTTATCACAGATTGATAGCGCCTTAATTGAGTATTCTTCTGCACACCATACCGGTGCTGAAAACACTGCCTGCGGTGGCCCGGGCGGTATTTGGGTATGGTCTGCAAACCGCGTAAACATTCAATATTGTGAATCGCATCACAATTCATCAGGCTTGGGCAAAGGATGTGACGGATTGGGCTTTGATCTAGATGGCGGTGTTACAAACTCAAAAATTCAATATTGTTATTCGCATGACAATGACGGTGCGGGAATTCTGCTTGGTAACTTTGATGGGGCTAGACCCTGGGGTAATAACATTGTACGATACAACATCAGTGTAAATGATGCCCTTACCAACAATAGCCCTGTGACCCTGTTTACAGCGCCGGGCACCTCCTGGAACACCCTGTTTTTTTATAATAATACCGTTATCGCAAAGCCTTCATTAAAAAACACATACCCCGGTAACAGTGCTTTTCAACTAACTGATTATGGAAATAGTATGAAAAACATTCACTGTTACAATAATATTTTGCTTACTGATG